>JAQTVS010000045.1 GCA_028706735.1 Thiomonas sp. | reverse complement strand
CCATAAGGCGTGCCGCCGCTGCGTGTGGCCATCAGGTCGGGCTGGCCTGCATACGGCAGACCGACGATGAGCATGCCGTGATGCAGCAGAGGCAACATCATCGACAGCAGGGTGCTTTCCTGCCCGCCGTGCAGACTGCCGGTGGACGTGAACACGGCCGCCGGTTTGCCCGCTAGAGCCCCCGACAGCCACAGCGCCGAGGTCTGATCGAGAAAATACTTGAGCGGCGCGGCCATATTGCCAAAGCGCGTGGGCGAGCCCAGCGCCAGCCCGGCGCATTCCTGCAGATCGGCCAGCTCCACATAGGGCGGGCCATCATCGGGAATGGACGGCTCGGACTGCTCCGCCACGGTGCTGACGCGCGGCACGGTGCGCACGCGCGGCAGCGCCCCTGGCACGCTGGCCACGCCTTGCGCAATGCTCTCGGCCAACGTGCGCGTACCGCCATGTACGCTGTAATACAGAATCAAAATATCTTTCATGCCGCTATCGTATTGCCATGTCCCGCCTGAGCCCTTCCGACACCCTGAAAGCCAGCCTGCGCACGCTGGCAAGACGCTTTGGCCAGGACAATCTGGCGCAAACCGCAGGCAGCTTGACCTTCACCACGCTGATCTCGCTGGTGCCTTTGCTCACCGTGGCGCTGGCGGTGTTCACCGCCTTTCCGGCTTTCGACAAGCTGCAGGGCCAAGTACAGGCGCATCTTGCACAGTCGATGTTGCCCGAGGGCCTGTCGGACAAGGTGTATCACTACCTGAGTGATTTTGCCGCGAAGGCGAAAAGCCTGGGCCTGGTCAGCGTCATCTTCCTCATCGTCACCGCCACCTCGATGATGCTCACGGTCGACCGCGCGCTCAACGCCATCTGGCGCACGCCGCGGCCACGCTCGCTGGCGCAGCGCGTGCTGCTTTACTGGGCCGGTTTCACCCTCGGGCCGCTGGTGCTTGGCGCGAGCATCGGGCTGATGAGTTATGTCGCCGGCGCGCATCGCGGCTTGCTGCACCATTTGCCCGGCGGCGCCAGCGTGTTGCTGAGCACGGCCTCTTGGGCGGTGATGGCCGTGGCGCTGGCCGCCATGTTCCGCTTTATTCCGAATACCGAAGTGAACTGGCGCGACGCCCTGATCGGCGGCCTGGTTGCCGCGCTGGCGTTCAGCCTTGGCGGGCGGGCGCTGGCGTGGTACTTCTCCACCGTGACCACCTACACCGCGGTCTATGGCACGTTCGCCACCCTGCCCTTGCTGCTGCTGTGGATTTATTTCAGCTGGATCGCCGTGCTCGTCGGAGCGATGATTGCCGCCTATCTGCCTTCGTTGCGGGTGCGCGCCATCCGGCTCGACAGCTATGCCGGGGCCGAATTTCTCAGCGCCGTCCAGGTGCTCAAGCAGCTCCACCGAGCGCGCCAAGCGCCAGACTGCGGCCTGCAGGCAGCGGTGTTGTCGAGACGCTTGCGCCTCGACCCGCTGCAGCTGCAAGACCTGCTCACTGTGCTGGAGCGGCTGGGCTGGGCAGGCAAAGTGGCGCCGAAAAACCGCGGGCCATCCCGCTGGGCGCTGCTCTGCGATCCGCAGACCACATCCCTGGGGCCCCTGATCGACGCGCTCTTGCTCGACAAAAAGCAAGCCGCGCACACCTCGGCCCTGCTCGGTCACATGCTCAGTGATGAAGAGCGCGACTGGAGCCTTGATCGCCTGTTCGCGGAACCGCCGCTCACAGACGATTCGTCAGCATCTGCCACCACATCACCCAGTCGCCCATCAAGCTGAACAGCGGGCGCTTGAAGGTGGCGGGGCGGTTGTGTTCGATTAAAAAATGTCCCGCCCAGGCGAAGCCGTAGCCGCAGACCACGGCGGCAGGCAGCCACCACGGATTGCCGGTGAACACGAGGAAGAACAGGCAGATCAGTGCCAGGCTGGAGCCGGTGAAATGCAGCTTGCGGTTGCTCGGGTGACGGTGCTCTGCGAGGTAGAGCGGGTAAAACTCGGCAAAGGACTTGGCCGCAGCAAGCCGCGCTGGATCAGGCGGCTGTATAGCAGCAGGCAAACCCGTGGGGTGATGGCGTGCACGCATGGTTTATCTCCTGTCTCGGCGATGTTCCAACTATAGGCGCTGTCAGCCCCCGCAGATCCGCAGCCGCGCGGCGCGGTATTCCTCGGACAACTGCGCCACCAGCGCCGCGGCGGGCTGCACCTTGCGCACCACGCCGATACCCTGGCCGCAGCCCCAGATGTCTTTCCATGCCTTGGCCCCGCCGATGGCCGAGGCGAAGTCCATCTTGCTTGGGTCGCCTTCGGGCAGATGGTCGGGATCCATGCCGGCTGCGGTGATTGAGCCGCGCAGGTAGTTGCCGTGGATGCCGGTGAACAGGTTGGAATAAACGATGTCCTGCGCGCTGCTGCCGACGATCATCTGTTTGTAGCCATCCACCGCGCGGGCTTCGTCGGTGGCGATGAAGGCGCTGCCGATGTAGGCGAGATCGGCGCCCATGGCCTGCGCCGCCAAAATGGCGTTGCCGCTGGCAATCGCCCCGGACAGCACGATGGGGCCGTCGAACCAGGCGCGGGTTTCCTGCACCAGAGCGAAGGGGGACTGCACGCCGGCATGGCCGCCGGCCCCGGTGGCCACCAGAATCAGCCCGTCGGCGCCCTTCTCGATGGCCTTGTGCGCGAAGGTCTGGTTGATGACGTCATGCAGCACGATGCCGCCCCAGGCGTGCACGCCCTGGTTCACCTCGGGCCGCGCCCCCAGCGAGGTGATGACGATGGGCACGCGGTACTTGGCGCAAGCCATCATGTCGTGCTCCAGCCGGTCGTTGCTGCGGTGAACGATCTGGTTGACAGCGAAGGGTGCGGCGGGTTGGTCTGGATGCGCCTTGTCCCAGGCAGCCAGCGCCTCGGTGATTTCCGCCAGCCATTCGTCGAGTTGCGACGCGGGCCGCGCGTTGAGTGCGGGAAAACTGCCGACGATGCCTGCGGTGCATTGCGCAATCACCAGCTTGGGGTTGGAGATGATGAACAACGGCGAGCCGATGACTGGCAGGCGCAGTCTGGAGAACACGGCTGGCGGCGGCATGATCAGAACGCCTCCACAGGCAGCGCCATGGTGCTGTCTGCGCCTTGCAGCACCGCATCACGAAAAGCGCCGCAGCGCGGCAAAATGTTGGCGCAGTAGAACGCCGCCGTGGCGCGCTTGGCTCTGGCGAACGCGGCGTCCTCTGCGCCGAGTTGCGCGGCGGCGAGCCAGCTTTGCGCCATCTGCCAACCGGCGAGCAGCGTTCCGGCGAGCAGCAGGTAGGACACGCTGCCGGCATAGGCGGCGTTCGGCTCGGTCTTGCCGTGCGCGGCCATGAAGGCCACGACCTGGGCGTAGGCCTCGCGCGCCCGGCCGAGTTGTCCGGCCATGGCCACTGCCTGCGCGTCGCCCGTGGCCTTGAGCGCGTCCTCGGTCTTGCTCACACGGCCTGCAAAACCCATGGCCAGCGCGCCGGCGTCGCGCACGGTTTTGCGGCCCACCAGATCGTTGGCCTGAATGGCCGTGGTGCCTTCGTAAATGGTGAGGATGCGGGCGTCGCGGTAGAACTGCGCCGCGCCGGTTTCTTCGATATAGCCCATGCCGCCGTGCACCTGCACGCCCAGGCTGGCCACCTCGATGCTCATCTCTGTAGAAAAGCCCTTGACCAATGGCACGAGAAATTCATACGCCGCCTCGTGCGCGGCGCGCTGATGCGCGTCCGGGTGGGCGCGGCCCACGTCGTGCAGGCTGGCGGCCACCAGCGCGAGCGCCCGCGCGCCTTCGGTGAGTGCGCGCATGGTCATGAGCATGCGGCGCACGTCCGGGTGATGGACGATGGCGACCGGCTGCGCCGCGCTGCCATCGACCGGGCGCGACTGCACGCGGTCCTTGGCATACGCCGCGGCCTTTTGATAGGCCGCCTCGGCCACGGCCACGCCTTGCAGTCCCACCGCATAGCGCGCGGCGTTCATCATGATGAACATGTATTCGAGGCCGCGGTTGGGTTCGCCGATCAATTCGCCTAAAGCGCCCTCCCCCACATCGCCTTTGCCATCGCCGTACACCAGCACGGCGGTCGGGCTGGCCTTGATGCCCAGCTTGTGCTCGATGGACGCGCACCACACGTCGTTGCGGCGGCCATCTTCCAGCACCTTGGGAACGAGGAAGAGCGAAATGCCCTTCACGCCCGCAGGCGCGTCGGGCAGGCGGGCGAGCACCAGATGGACGATGTTGTCCGCCATATCGTGCTCGCCGTAGGTGATGTAGATCTTCTGGCCGAAGAGGCGGTAGGCGCCGTCCGCCTGCGGCTCCGCGCGGCTGCGCACCAGCGCCAGATCGGAGCCGGCCTGCGGCTCGGTGAGGTTCATGGTGCCGGTCCACTCGCCCGAAATCAAACGAGGAATGAATCGCTGTTTCTGGTCGTCGCTGCCCGCGGTGAGCAGCGCCTCGATGGCGCCATCCGACAACAAGGGGCACAACGCAAAACTCAGATTCGCGCCGTTGAGCATTTCTGTGCAGGCCGCGGAAATGCTTTTGGGCAGACCCTGGCCGTCGAACTCCACCGGATGCTGCAGGCCCTGCCAGCCTGCGGCGGCAAACTGCTTGAACGCCCGTTTGAAACCGGGCGTGGTGGTCACCGCGCCGTTGATCCAACTGCTGGGCTGCAGGTCGCCGGCGCGGTTGAGCGGGGCGACCACGTCCTGGTTGAAGCGGGCGCACTCCTCCAGCACGGCGCGCGCTGTGTCGGGCGTGGCGTCAGCGAACCCGGGCAGTTGGGAGATGGACTCCAGGCCCGCGAGATGTTCCAAGTCGAACATCATGTCGCGGACGGGTGCGGTGTAGGACATGCGAGTCTCCGGTTTGGGGCTGCTACTGCGGCTGTGTGCGGGCTGTTCTGTGCAGCCTCTGCGAATGGTGTGAACGGGCTGGAGCCCTGGCTCAAATTTGCTTGACCATTTCCGGCACGGCGGTGAACAGATCGGCCACCAGTCCGTAGTCGGCCACGCCGAAAATCGGCGCTTCTTCGTCTTTGTTGATGGCGACGATGACCTTGCTGTCCTTCATGCCAGCCAGATGCTGAATGGCGCCGGAAATGCCCACCGCCACATAGAGCTGCGGGGCGACAATCTTGCCGGTCTGTCCCACCTGCCAGTCGTTGGGGGCATAGCCCGCGTCCACTGCAGCGCGGCTGGCGCCCATGGCCGCGCCGAGCTTGTCGGCCAGCGGGGTCATCACCGCCTCGAAATTTTCCTTGCTGCCCAGGCCGCGCCCGCCGGAGACGATGATCTTGGCAGCGGTGAGTTCGGGCCGTTCGCTTTTGGTGGTTTCGCGCCCAACCAGGGTGGACAGGCCGACATCTGCGGCTGCGGCGATTTTTTCCACTGCGGCGCTCCCGCCGGTTGCTGCCACCGGATCGAAGCCTGTGGTGCGCACGGTGATGACCTTGATCTTGTCGCCGCTCTGCACTGTGGCGATCGCGTTGCCCGCATAGATCGGGCGGTCGAACGTGTCGGGCGCGAGGACGTGGATGATGTCGGACACCTGCGCCACATCGAGCAAGGCCGCCACGCGCGGCGCGACATTCTTGCCGAAGGCGGTTGCCGGGGCCAGGATATGGCTGTAGCCCGGCGCCAGAGCCAGCACTTGCGCTGCGGTGGTTTCGGCCAGCCCGGCGGCGAGTTGCGGGGCGTCGGCGCACAGCACCTTGGCCACGCCGACAACTTGCGCTGCGGCCTGGGCGACGGCGGCGCAGCCTTCACCCGCCACCAGCACATGCACCTGCGGATCGCACAGCAGGGCCGCGGCAATGGTGTTGAGGGTGGACGGTTTGAGAACCTGGTTGTCGTGTTCGGCAATGACGAGTGCGGTCATGGGAAATCCTCGATTGAAAGAGTGGCGGCTTGCCGGTCAGATGACCTTGGCTTCGGTCTTGAGCCGGGCGATCAGTGTGGCGACATCCGGCACCTTCACCCCCGCGCCGCGCTTGGGCGGCTCCACAACCTTCAGCGTCTTCAGGCGCGGGGTCACGTCCACCCCCAGATCCTCCGGCTTGAGCGTGTCGAGCGGCTTTTTCTTCGCCTTCATGATGTTGGGCAGAGTGACGTAGCGCGGCTCGTTCAGCCGCAGGTCGGTGGTGATGACGGCGGGCAGCTTGACCGCGATGGTCTCCAAGCCGCCGTCCACCTCGCGTGTCACCTTGGCCTGCGCGCCATCCATCTCGACCTTGGAGGCGAATGTGGCCTGCGACCAGCCCAGCAACGCCGCGAGCATCTGGCCGGTCTGGTTGCTGTCGTCGTCGATGGCCTGTTTGCCGAGGATGACGAGTTGCGCGCCCTCTTTGTCGATCACCGCCTTGAGCAGCTTGGCCACCGCCAGAGGCTGCAGTTCGACGTCGGTGTCGACCAGCACGCCGCGGTCGGCGCCAATGGCCATGGCCGTGCGCAGGGTTTCGCCGCAGGCAGCGAGGCCGCAACTCACCGCGACGATTTCGGCGGCTGCGCCTTTCTCCTTCAGCCGCACGGCCTCTTCCACCGCGATTTCATCAAACGGATTCATGCTCATCTTCACGCCAGCGGTATCGATGCCGCTGCCGTCCGTCTTCACACGGATTTTCACGTTGTAATCGACCACGCGTTTGACCGCGACCAGCACTTTCATGCCTTGCTCCTATAGATTTGACTGATGAGGGTGTTCGAGCAGCGCCATTCTGCAAACCCAGTTTGGCAGGCCATAATAGAACGACCGTTCGTTTTTGAAGTGTAGCGACTCCCCAGGGGGCCGGGCAAGCCCCTCGACACATTGCGGTGTCTGTGCGGCGTCCGGAGCGTCACTGATCGATCGCGTCGCGCGAGTGTGCCTGCTCGCGCAGCGCATATTTTTGAATCTTGCCGGTGGACGTTTTCGGCACCTCGCCAAACACCGCTTTGCGCGGCACCTTGAAGCCGGCCAGGTGGGTTTTGCAAAAGGCGATGAGATCCGCCTCGCTGACCTGCATGCCAGGCTTGAGCTCGATGAAAGCGCAGGGTGCTTCGCCCCACTTCGCGTCGGGCATGGCCACCACGGCGGCAACCAGCACGGCGGGGTGCCGGTAGAGCACGTCTTCCACTTCGATGCTGGAGATGTTTTCCCCGCCCGAGATGATGACATCCTTGCTGCGATCCTTGATCTTGATGTAGCCGTCGGGATCGACGACCGCAAGATCGCCACTGTGGAACCAGCCACCGGAAAATGCCTGCGCGGTTGCTTCGGGATTGCCCAGATAGCCCTTCATCATGATGTTGCCGCGAAACATGATTTCCCCCATGGTCTGGCCGTCGTGCGGCACTTCCTGCAGGGTCTGCGGATCACGCACGGTCGCGGCATTCTGCAGGTGATAGCGCACGCCCTGACGTGCATTGAGACGGGCGCGTTCGGCAAGGGGCAGGTCGGACCAGGCGTCCTGTTTGGCGCAGACGGTGGCCGGGCCGTAGACCTCGGTCAGACCGTAGGTGTGGGTCAGATCGAAACCCATGGACTCCAGTCCCTCGATCATTGCGGCGGGTGGCGCGGCTCCAGCCACCATGGCCCGCACGGTGTGGCCTATGCCGGTTTTCATGCCGGCGGGGGCATTGACCAGCAGGTTGTGCACAATCGGCGCGCCGCAGTAATGCGTCACGCCCGCGCTGCGGATGCGGTCGAAAATGGCCTGTGCCTCGACCTTGCGCAGGCAGACGTTGACCCCGGCGCGCGCCGCAACAGTCCATGGAAAGCACCAGCCGTTGCAGTGGAACATGGGCAGGGTCCACAAATACACCGGATGCTTGGCCATATCCCACTCGAGGATGTTGGAGATGGCGTTCACATAAGCGCCGCGATGCGAATACACCACGCCCTTGGGCTTTCCGGTCGTGCCCGAGGTGTAATTCAAGGAAATCGAATCCCATTCGTCGGTCACGCCGGGCAAGTTGACGCCCGTTTCACCCTCGGCGAGCAGGGTCTCGTAATCCAGTGCGCCAATGCGCGGCGTGTCGGGTATGAACTCAGGATCGGGCACATCGACCACCAGCGGGGGTGTCAATCCTTGCTCCACCGCCAGGGCGACCGCGCGCTGCATCACGGCCGACAGTTCCGGATCGACCAGCACGACCTTGGCTCCGCCGTGCAGCAGCATGTAGGCCAGCGCCTCGGCGTCGAGCCGGGTGTTCAGGGTGTTGAGGACCAGTCCGGCCAAGGGCACGCCGAAATGCGCCTCCACCATGGTCGGCACATTGGGCAGCATGACCGCGACCACGTCCCCACGCTGCATGCCACGGCGCACAAGGGCCGACGCCAGCCGTCGGCAGCGTTCGCGCGTCTGCGCCCAGTTGCGCCGCAATGTTCCGTGCAGAATGGCAGGACGCTGCGGATAGAGATCGGCCGCGTGATCGAGAAAGATCAGCGGAGTCAGCGGCGCGTGATTCGCCACATTGGGTGTGAGATCGGTGTCATGCATGTCTGTCTCCTGGTCGTGTGAGGTGATGGTGCGGCAGACGGCTTGCGCAGACCTTGCGTCAATCGCCTGCGTCTGCCGGCTCCGCGCGGAGCGGAACGGCTTGGGACGCCGGCGGCTGCAGCGGGGGCGGCTGCGCTGCGGCCTTTTGATCTGGCGCCCACTGCAGCACGCGCTGCGGAAAGGGAATCTCGATGCCGTGCGACTTCAGCGTATGCCAGATGGCGAGGTTGACCTGGCCGCGCACGCCCAATGTGCCGTTCTCTGGGTCGGCAATCCAGTAGCCCACCGTGATGTTGAGGGCGCTGTCGCCAAAGGCGTCAAGCACGGCGCTCGGCCCGGGGCTGTGCAGCACGCGCGGGACGGACTGCGCCGCGTCCTTGATGAGCGCGAGCGCCTGTTCCACATCGGTGTCATAGGACACGCCCACGGTGGTGGAGAGCCAGACGTTCGGGTCGTTGTACGACAGATTCTCGATGCGGTTGGCGATCAGCATTTCATTGGGAACGATGGAGTCGGTCCCCCCCGCGCTGCGCACCAGGGTGTAGCGCGTCTTGATGTCGATGATCTGCCCCTGAAACGCCTCCACCCGCACGTTATCGCCCACGCGCAGGCTGCGCTCCAGCAGGATGACAAAACCCGAGACGTAGTTTGCCGCGATTTTCTGCAGACCGAGTCCCAGGCCAACACCCAAAGCGCCGCCGAACACACTGAGCACCGTGAGGTCGATGCCCACCATCTGCAGCGCGGTGAGCACGGCGACGAGCAGCACAACCGAGCGCAGCAGCCGGGTGAACACTAAGCGCAGACTGGCGTCCAGCGGCGAGAGCATCAGGCGCGACTCCAGAATGGACGAGACCCAAAGCGCGAGCAGCAAAGTCACCGCGATCGAGGCCACGCCCTTGAGCAGCGTCCAGCCCGACAGGCGCTGCTTGCCCAGGGTGATGGAGAGCGCGTCGAGCGCCTCGCGGATTTCCGGCAGGATGCCCGCCAGATGCAGCGCCAGCGTGATCCACAGGCCAATGCTGACAACCCGGACCAGATAGCGGACGCCGCTGTCCTTGGTAAACCGGTGGCGCGACACCGAAGCGGCCAGCCGCACGAGCAGCAGCACCGCAAGCACCGGCAACGCCAGTTTGAGCAAGGGCAGCTTGAGCAGAAGGTGCGAGGCATGGCGCACAAGAACCAAGGTGAGCAAGGCGACGAACGGAAATCCCAGGCCGTAACGCCAACTGGCCAGAAACGCCTCGCGCCAACTGGGCAGTTTGCGCGCCTGCTTTTCAAGCGCGGTTCCCAGCAGCGCACCGAGCAGGACAACGCCCAGCAGAATGGCGCCCTGCAAGCGCAACTGCTCCGGGGTCTGGCGGGAGAACGCCTCGATCAGGGGGGATTCAATGAACATGCGCGCGACAGAAAATGAGCTGGCGGGCATGGTAGCCCGGCTGTGCGTTGCGACGGGATCGGGCAGTTCAACGCAGAGGTGCGCTGGGAGACGGCGCCGGCAAAGGCGCGGCTTGCTTTTGCCCGGCATCGCGGCGCGCTTGTTCCGCCTGCTTGTCGGCGTAGGCCTTTTGCTTGGCGGCGTAGTCTGCCTGCGCCTTGGCCGCCTGCGCCGCACGCTGCGCTGGAGTCAGTGCAGGCTGCGACGCGGGTGCAGGAAAGAGCCGTGGGGCGGCCGGCGCTGCCTCACGGCTGGTGGACGACGGCACGGCCGCATTCGGTGCGGCTGCTGCGGCTTGCCGGGCTCGCGCTGCAGCTTGCTCCTCACGCTGCGCCAGCGCCGCCTCACGCGCCGCGCTCTGGCGCTCGGCTTGTGCGCTGTCGGGCTGTCCGGCCTGCGCCGCAGCGATGTTCGCCTGCACCTGCCGCATTTCAGCTTCAGCGGCACGCATGCGCGCACGCAGGGCGATCTCCTGCAATTTGGCGTCAATCGGCGCAAGCGCGCTGCGCTCCTGTTTGCGCGACGCATCCAGGCAGGCATTGACAAAGAACCGCTGCATGCAGGCAGCATGCTCCGCCCGGTAGCGCAGCAGCACCTGGGCGCGCTGCGCTTGCAGCGCAAGCTGCTGCGCCGCGTCTTGTTCCGGTGTGGCCTGCTGCCCCGTAAACGCAGACGCCTGGGATACGCAGGCCATCGCGCAACAACACACGGCGACCGTGCGCATCAGTCGGATGGAGCGGCGCGGCAACCTCATACCAGCTCCGCTTCGCCCTGGCGCCGCCCTGCGCGCAGGTAGTCGGCGCTCTGCATTTCGTTCAGGCGGGAGACGGTGCGGGTGAATTCGTAGTCCAGCGGGCCCTGCACATAGAGCTGTTCTGGAGGCACTGCAGCGGAAACGATGAGCTTGATGCGGCGGTCGTACAGCACGTCGATCAGCAGGGTGAAGCGGCGCGCGGCGCTGGCCATGTCTTCGGTCATGCGCGGCACGTCCGACAGCAGCACAGTGTGAAAACGGCTGGCGATTTCAAGGTAGTCGTTCTGCGAGCGGGCGGTTTCGCACAGTTCATGAAAGCTGAACCACACCACCCCGCCCGCGCGTTGCAGCGCCTGCACTTCGCGGCCCTCGATGGTCAGCACCGGGTCTTCTTCGGTGCTGGAGGCCATGCGCTCGAAAGCCTGTTCCATGCGGGTTTGCGCCTCTTCGCCCAGCGGCGTGATGTAGAGGTTGAGCTCGCGCAGGACTTGATGGCGGTAGTCCACGCCGGCGTCAATTTTGACCACGTCCATTTTCTGTTTGATGAGTTCGATCGCGGGAAGAATGCGGTCGCGGTGCAGGCCGTCGGGGTAGAGGTCGTCGGGGTGAAAGTTGGAGGTCGCCACCAATTGCACGCCATGGTCGAACAAGCCGTCGAGCAGGCGGTGCAGGATCATGGCGTCGGTCACGTCGCTGATGTGGAACTCGTCAAAGCAGATCAGCCGGAAACGCCGCGCGATGCGCCGCGACAATTCGGTCAGCGGATCGACCGTGCCCTGCAACGCTGTCATCTCGCGCTGCACCTCGTGCATGAATTCGTGAAAGTGCAGCCGGGTTTTTCGCAGCAGCGGCGCGGTGACGAAGAAGGCATCCATCAACATGGATTTTCCCCGCCCGACGCCGCCGTAAAGATACACGCCGCGCGGCAGATCCGGGTGGATGAGCGCCCGGCGGATGGCGCTTGAGCGGCGCGACTTGTACTCCACCCATTCGTCATAGCACTGCTGCAGCCGCGCCACCCCGGCCAGTTGCGCGGCGTCTGGAATGAAGCCGCGCTCCTGCAACGACTGTTCGAAGTACTCGGTGACGTTCATGCAGGGCTCAGAAGTTCAGCGTGCGGTCCGCCACGCCGAGTGCGGCTTCCTTGAGCGACTCCGATAGAGTGGGGTGCGCGTGGCAGATCCGGGCGATGTCCTCGCTTGACGCCTTGAACTCCATCGCCACCGCGGCCTCGGCGATCAGCTCGGACGCCATCGGGCCGATGATGTGCACCCCGAGAATCTCATCGGTTTTCGCATCGGCCAGCATTTTGACAAAGCCGGTCGTGTCGCCCAGTGCGCGGGCGCGGCCATTGGCCATGAAGGGAAAACTGCCCGCCTTGTAGGCGCGGCCCGCCGCCTTGAGCTGCTGTTCAGTCTGGCCGACCCAGGCGATTTCCGGTGCGGTGTAGATCACCCAAGGCACGGTGTTGAAGTCCACATGCGGCTTCTGTCCCGCGATGCGCTCGGCCACTGCTGCACCCTCCTCTTCCGCCTTGTGCGCCAGCATGGGGCCGCGCACCACGTCGCCCACGGCCCAGATGCCCGGCAGATTGGTGCGGCAGTCGGCGTCAACCTCGATGAAGCCGCGGCCGTCCAGCGCCAGGCCAACGGCTTCAGCGCCCAGCGCGTCGGTGTTCGGCTTGCGGCCCACGGAGACGATGAGTTTCTCCACCTTGAGGATCTGCGCTTCGCCCTTGGCATCCGTCCATTCCACCGTCACCCCGGCTTTGCCCGCCTTGGTTGCGGTGATTTTGGCGCCGAGGTGAATCGCCAGCCCTTGTTTGGTGAATTGCTTGAACGCCTCTTTCGCCACCTGTGCATCGGCTGCGGCGAGAAACTCCGGCATGGCTTCGAGCAGCGTGACCTGCGCGCCCAGACGGCGCCAGACACTGCCCATTTCCAGTCCGATGACCCCGGCGCCGATGACGCCAAGCGTCTTGGGCACGGCATCA
>JAQTVS010000362.1 GCA_028706735.1 Thiomonas sp. | reverse complement strand
ACGCCGTCGTCGAGCGCAGAGGCACGGCGAATCAGCCACCGCTGGTCGTGCGCAGCGACTTTCTCAACATCTTCCCCAACCAGCAGATCGTGCAGTCCAACCGGCCCACCGTCGTGCAGCAGGGGCAGACCCAGTTTTTCGGCAACAGCCTCCACTTCAACGGCGTCGATGGCACATCGTCCATGCAAGGCCGCGTGAAGGCGGTCATCGTTCCCGCCAGTCCCGCGCCTGCGGCCCAGCCATGACAGACGCCTCCAGCGCCCCCATCCTGCTCCTCACCGGCGCGTCAAGCGGCATCGGCGCGGCGTTGGCAGCGGCCTATGCCGCGCGCGGCTGGCGGCTGGTGTTGATCGCCCGCCGCGCCGAGCTGCTCGAACAGGTCGCGCGCGACTGCGGGCTGCCCCCGGACGATCCCACCCGACTGCGGCTCATCGCCGCCGATGTGCGCGACACCGACCGTCTGCGCACCGAGGCCGGCACCCTGCTGCGCGAATGGGGCTGCCCGCAAGTGGTCATCGCCAACGCCGGCATCAGCCACGGCGTCGATCTGTCGCAGGCCGACGATCTCGACGTCGCCATCGACATCATGGACATCAACTGGGCGGCGGCGCTCGCCACCCTGGCGCCCTTCATTGCGCCCATGCGCGCGCGCGGCAGCGGCGCGCTGGTGGGCATCGCCAGCGTGGCCGGGGTGCGCGGCCTGCCCTGTCATGCCGCCTACTGCGCCAGCAAGGCCGCGTTGATCCGCTCGCTGGAAAGCCTGCGGGTGGAACTGCGCCCCAGCGGCGTGAAGGTCGTCACCCTCAGCCCCGGCTACATCGAGACCCCCATGACCGCGGGCAACCGTTTTCGCATGCCCTTTCTCATTTCACCGGCGGAGTTTGCACAGCGCGCCCTGCCCGCCATCGACGCGGGCCGCGCTTACGCCACCATTCCGTGGCAGATGGGGCTGCTGAGCCAGTTTCTGCATGTCGTGCCCAGAGCGATTTTCGACCGCTACGCCGGAAAATATGGCCGCAAATCGCGCAAGGACGACTGCGAACCCTGCCAGGCCATGACGCGGCGCAACCGCATCCGGCGCGGTGGCAAGTAGCGGTCGGTTCAGGACGCAGGCCTGCGCCGCGCAAACCACCAGTTCACCGCGGCGAGCAGCAGGCCCCCGAGGAAGATCAAGGTGCTGAGCACAAACACCTGCGGAGGAATGCCGATCTTCACCGCACCATAGACCCACAGCGGAAACGTCAGCTTGGGCCCGGCAACGAAGTTGGTGATGATCACATCGTCGATCGACAGGCCGAACGCCAGCGCTCCCGCCCCCACGATGCCGGGCAGGGTGAGCGGCAGGGTGACATAGCGGAACGCCTGCCAGGGCGTGGCGCCCAAGTCGGCGGCGGCGCGGTCGAGCATGCGGTCCAGCCCGGACACCCGCGCGCGGATCACCGCCACGACAAACGCCAGCTCGAACGCCACATGCGCGATCAAAATGGTGAGCAAACCCTGCGGCACGTTCAGCGCAATGAAAAACGACAGCAGCGACGCCCCCACAACCACCGACGGCGCGGCGATGTCGATGAACACCAGCAGGTCCGACACCGCCTTGCCGCGAAACCGCCAACGCCCCATCGCCAGCGCCATTGGCGTGCCGAGCAATAGCGCAATCGCGGTGCTGCCAAAGGCGATTTCCAGCGAATGCACCAGTGCCGAGGTCAGGTCGGCAATGCCGAAGGCATGCGCGTACCAGTCGGTGGTGAAACCATGCCAGAACAGGGTCACCCGGCCATTGGGCGTCTGGTTGAAGCTGTAGACCACCATGACCACGATGGGCACCAGCACAAAGGCGATGACCAGCCAGGTGTAGATCTGCAGCAGCGCGGGCCCCCACGCGCGGCGCGCACGCGGCACGGGGGCGGCGAGCGGCAGACGGACGGGTTCAAGAACCTGCATAGTCCTGAATGCTCTCGGCGCCGAACACCCGCGCATACAGCGCAATCACCAGCAACATGGACAGCAGCAGCAGCGAAGACAGCGCCGCCGCCATCGAATAATTCTGGTCAACGAAAAAGCTGTTGTTGATGATGTTGCCCACCATCAGCGTGCCGGGACCGCCGAGGATTTCGGCATTCACATAGTCGCCCGTGTTGGTGATGAACACCAGCAGAAACCCAGCAAAGACGCCGGGCATGGACAGTGGCAGCACCACATGCGTGAACGCCCGCCACGGGCTGGCATACAGGTCTTGCGCAGCGCGCAGCAGGCGGCGGTCCACCTTTTCCAGCGCGACGAACAAGGGCATGACGTAATAGGGCAGACGGTTATAGACCAGCCCGCCGATGACCGCGGGCGCGGTGGACAGAAAGTGCGCGCTCTGCGGCAGCAACCCCCAGTGCTTCAGCGTGCCGAGCACGATGCCCTGGTCGGACAAGATGAACTGCCATGCCAGGGTGCGGATGACAAAGGTCACGAAAAACGGCAGCAGCAGCAAAAACAGATAGCCCGCCTTGTGCCGCCCGCCATGAAACGCAATCCAGTACGACACCGGATAGGCGATGGCAAAGGTGACCAGGGTGGAGACCGCGCCGTACTCGAACGAGCGAATGAACTGGCGGTGATAGCGATGAATGGCGTGGACGAATTCGACGTAGTGCCCGGTGTAGGTGTAGCCGCCGATCGGATCGCCCGTAGCCGCCGAGAGCATGAGCATGGCGCCCAGCGGCACGACGAAGAACAGCAGCAGATAGGCCCAGGCCGGCAGGCTGAGCAGATAGGGCGCGGCGGCGCGCGACAGCCGCCACCGCCGCTCGCTTGCGGGAGTTGCCGCAGCGGCGCTCACGCGCTCACTCCACCACCGGATTGAAGATGCGCAGGTATTCCTGGAACTCGGCGTAGTCCTTGAACACATAGTAGTTGCGCGCCTTGGCCATCATCGCCTTGTCAGGGAAGACCAGCGTGCTGTCAGCCACAGCCGGGTCTTTGATCACGTCGCGGATATACGCCTGCGCCGCGGGCACCGGGCAGATGTAGTTGACATAGTCTTCCACCAGCCCGGCGATTTTCGGGGTGTAGTAGAAGTTCATCCACTCCAGCGCAGACAGCGGGTTGTTCGCCCCCTGCGGGACGAACATATTGTCATGCCAGTACATCGCCC
>JAQTVS010000361.1 GCA_028706735.1 Thiomonas sp. | reverse complement strand
CGACTGCTGGGGGTGTTTCTGACGTGGTGCGCAGAGCAGCCGCAATATGCAGGCATCGTGCAGACGCCGAACCCAGCCAAGACGCGCCGCGCCCGCGAAGCCCTGGGCAAGCCCGGCACGAAATCGGACGTACTCACGCGGGAACAGTTGCCCGCATGGTTCGCCCATGTACGCCAGATTCAAAATCCGGCCATTGCCGCCGCCCTGCAAATCATGCTGCTGACAGGTGCCCGGCCCGGTGAGGTGCTATCCCTGCAATGGGAGGACATGAACACGCAATGGCGCAGCATCACTATTCGGGACAAGGTGGAGGGCGAGCGCATGATTGCGCTCACGCCCTATGTGGCACAGCTACTCGCTGGCTTGCCCCGCCGCAATGCGTGGGTGTTTTCCAGCGCCAGCAGCGCCAGCGGGCAATTGTCCAAGCCGAACACGCCGCACGCCCGCGCCTGCAAAGCGGCAGGGCTGGACGATTTGACGCTGCACGGCCTGCGCCGTAGTTTCTCGACGCTCACGGAATGGCTGGAGATTCCCGCCGGTGTGGTGGCGCAAATCATGGGGCACAAACCCAGCGCCACAGCCGAGCGCCATTACAAGGTGCGCCCGCTCGACTTGCTGCGGGTTCACCATGAACGCATCGAGGCCTGGATTTTGGAGCAAGCCGGTATCGAGTTTCAGGCCGCGCAAGCATTGCCGACGCTGCGCCGGGTGCAGTGAATCAGTAGCCTTCACGCTACAATATGCCCATGTTTGAAGTGCAGAGCTACCTGACAAAAGAAGGGCAATGCCCCGTGCAGGACTGGCTAGGCGCTCTGCCTGACAGACAAGCCCGTGCACGCATCGCAACCCGGCTGCTGCGCTTGGAAGCTGGCAATCCGGGAGACTGCAAAGCCTTATCGGGCGGCCTGTGGGAACTGCGCATTGATTGGGGGCCGGGTTACCGGGTGTATTACGCCCGCAACGGTGCCCGTTTGGTGCTGCTGCTGGCCGGTGGTGACAAGCGCACCCAGCAAGCCGACATCGCAAGCGCCCGGCGCTATTGGGCAGACTGGCAACAAAGGAACGCACCATGAACGTATCACGCCCCTTGAATCAAACCATCGTCGAACTGCTGCGCCAGGATGAAGGCTTTGCCGAAGAACTGCTGAATGCAGCCATCGACGAAGCTGACGAACCCGGAGGCCGCCAGGCCTTGTTAGCCGCCCTGCGCAGCATTGCCGAAGCCAAGGGCATGCGCGCCATTGCCGAGGAAACCGGGCTTTCGCGTGAAACGCTCTATCGCACGCTTTCGCCGCGAGGCAATCCCACCTTGCGCACACTCATGGCCGTGACGCACGCCGCTGGCCTGCGCCTGCGGGTGGAAAAGGCGCACGCATGAAACGCAGCCTTGCCGCATAACCGTTTCGCATCAGGCTATCCCGACGGGGAGAAAAGCGGGAACCTTCGCCCGCCTGCCTGGTGCCCATGAATGAAGGCAGCGCATAAGGAGCGCATACATGACAGATAAACACAAGGCCGAAGCTGCGCGCCAGTTTTCCGAGGCCGTAGGGTTCGCACACGCGCCCGAACAGATGGACGTAACGGAATACAACAGCCGGGCTGAGTGGCTGGCTGCACATGGCGGGGCATGGAATAGCCCGGCATCGCCGCAGTGGTGGGCCGGTGCGCTGGCGACAGAGACAGCCGAGCGCCAAGGCTGGGCGGGCATGCGCGGAATGGAAATGTTGCTTGTCTCCAGCGCAAACAACCTGTGCACGCTGGAGGCCGCAACCGACGATTTACCGTTGTTGCAATGGCCGAACGTGGAGGCGTGGCCGAAGGGCCAGCCGCTGCCGGACAACTGGCGCATCGGGCTGTTCATGCGCAAGGCCGATTTACGCGAATGGGCCAAGACGCATGCGCCGCAATGGTTGGGCGCGGCATTGCTGGCCGAGGCGGAATCAGCGCCAGCGGATAGGACGCCAGCCGAAGAATGGAGCCAGGCCAGCGCAGCGCGTAAGAACGAGCTTGCAGCCGAAGCAATGAAGCGGCACGGCAAGCAAGCGAAAGCCGCAGCATCACTCGGAATCAGCCGCCAGCGCCTTGCAACGGTGTTGCGCAACGGGAGCGCAACCGTTGCATCAGACTTTCCAGAATCGCGCTGGAAGCCGCGTAAACGCTAGGTTTTAGCCCTGTCGCAATAGCAGGGCTTGACGCAACACCCCGTTGCAGCAAGACAGTTCGCATCGCCCCGGAATAAACCGGGATGGAGCGAACGAACATGCAACGCAACGCAGCATCAATTCCTGATTTGGCCGCACTGCCGCCCAGCCATGCGCTGGTGACACGCGACGCAGCCGCAGCACTTGGACGCAGCCCGCAAACCTTGCGCAAGTGGGCATGCCTTGAGTGTGGGCCATTGCGCCCGGTGCGCATCAATGGCCGCCTTGGCTGGCGCGTTGCCGACCTGCTGCGCGTGGTCAACGGGGGGGCTTAATGGACGCCCCAAAGAAAAAACCCGCCGGGCATGGCGGGCAGTTCGCAGAGCAAGGCGCGCTATTTGAACCGCCGCCATTTTCGCCCGTTTGGCCGTCGCCTGCAACCTTGCCAGCCCGCGCCCTGGATATGTTGCTGGGTGGCGAGCGTGTGACGCATCCCGATTTTCAGACAGCTACCCGAAGCTGGAGACTTGCCGCGTGCATCGACGTGCTGCGCAAGCTGGCCTGGCCGGTGCTCACCTTTGACGAAAACGGGCAGCCGATTACAGGCCGCCGCCGTGCCATTGCCGCCTATCGAATGGCCGCCTACGCGCTGCAAGCCGTGGGGGTTGGCGCATGATGAACGGACACGATATTGAACGCGCCCGCGCCGCACTCCAAGCCATCCCGCCCGATTTGCCCCGCGAGGATTGGACGCGTGCAGGCATGGCCGCCAAAGCCGCAGGGTTGACGCTGGAGGACTTCACCGGTTGGAGCGCGAACGGTGGCAACTATGCCGGGCCGAAGGACTGCGCCAGCGTGTGGGCGAGCTTCAAAAGCGACGGCATCGGGCCGGGTACGCTGTTTCACCTTGCCTTTTCGCACGGGTGGAAAGACACAGCCCGCGCACAGCGCCAGCCGAGCCAAGCAAGCCAGCGCCAAGCCAAGCCGCAACGGGCACAGCCAGACGCCG
>JAQTVS010000360.1 GCA_028706735.1 Thiomonas sp. | reverse complement strand
CCGGCCACGCCGGCCGCGCCGCGCACGGCAACGCGAGACCAGATCGCCCAGGCTTTCGGCCCGAAGCCATGCCGCATCAGGCGCACGCCCAGATAGCGCAGCACGCTGCGTGTGGTGGCGAAATACAGCGCGTCGTACAGCACGATGGCGCTGACGCGTGCATCCACCTGCGCGGCCCAATAGCTGGGCATGGCGCCGGAGCAAAAGCCGACCAGTGCGAAGTGCCGCGCGCCGGTGGTGTTTTGCAGCAGATCCATGCCGGCGCGCAGATCGGCCACGACCTGCTCCTTGTAGGACAGGCGGCCATCGGCGCGCACGCTGTCGCCCATGCCGTGCAGGTCGAAGCGCAGCGTGGCGATGCCGTCTGCAGCGAGCGTGCGCGCCAGTTTGACGTTGACGCGGTGCGCACCCACTCGGTGAATGACGCCGGCGTTGAACAGCAGCACGCCAAAGGGCGGAATCGACGCCGTGCCAGATGCCGGGAACGAGACTGTCCCGAGCAAATCGCCTTGCGGGCCGAAGGTCATGGTGGTTTCAAGCATGGGCGGGCAAGGCAAGCGCCTCGGTCAGGTGGCGGATCCAGTGCATCGGCACGATGGCGGTGGCTGCGGCGCTGTCCGTGGCCCAGTCGATTTTTGCATCACTGTTGGCCACTGTGGCGCAGGCGGGCAGGTGCACGTCGGCCTGTGCGAGCGTCTGCAATGTGGCGTCGGCATGCGGCACGAGCAAGTTCAGACGGTTTGCTGGAACGGGCAGGAGGCAGGAGGGCGCGACGGATTCGATCTGCGCGCGGCAGGCCGGGCTGATGGCGAAGCCCAGCGCTTCGGCTTGCGGCGCGGGCAGCATGGTGTGGCGCAGGCGGGCGCTCAGTGGCCAGCGCACGCCATATCCCCGGTTGAGCGCCACAAGGCTGGAGGCTGCAAGGCTGTCGAGATAGGTCCGTCCGTCGAGCACGGGCTCGATCAGCAGCAGAACCTGCGCGGGCTGCGCGGCACGCCGCGCGGTTTCCAGGGCAATGGCGCCGCCGAGGCGCAGGCCCATAGCGGACCAGCGCAGCGCGCGGCTGCGGCGCAGCAGTTCGGCGAGCGCGGCCTGGGCATCGCTGATGCTGCCGTGCAGGTCCCAGTCGGCGTCGTCTCCGGCGGAGTCGCCGCTGCCGTAATAGTCGAATCGCAGCACGGGGTAGCCGGCCGCGGCGAGCCGGTCGGCCATGACGCGGTACAGGCGGTGCGCACGAATGGCCTCCTGGCCGAACGGATTGCACAGCAGAACCGCGTGGTGCTGCGGCGGTGCATCGGCTGCGGGTTCGAGGTAGATGCCCACCAGCTCGCGGCTGCCGTTCAGGATGCGCACAGGGGTCAATTCAGCCTCCTGGAGAGAGTTCGTCGATCGTGTGCATGGTCACGCGTCCGAATCCGTCCACCGCAGCCAGGGCCGCGGCGTAACCGTCGCGGCAGTGCAGCGGCGCGAGGTCGAGCTGGGTCTTGCCCGGTTGGTGATGCACTTGCTGGCGTTGCGTGGCCATGCCGACATGCAGGCGCTTTGGCTCAAGCGCCAGGCCCAGCCCCAGCGCCTTCATGCAGGCTTCCTTGCGCGTCCAGCAGGCGAAAAACACCGGGGTGCGCTGCCCGGCTGGCAGTCGCTCCAGCTCGGCAAGTTCGGCTGCGGTCAGCACGCCGGCGGCGAGCGTGGCGTCTGGCAGGCCGGGGCGGATGGCTTCGATGTCCACGCCGATGTCCATGCCCGTGCTGACCGCGAGCAGGGCAATGTTGTTGCTATGACTTAGGTTGAAGCGCAGCGCAGCGGCTCCGGCGCACGTCTGCTCCGACGCGGCCAATTCCGGTTTGCCGTAGGGCCCGAGGACAAACTGCAGGTCTTGCGGCGCCCGTTCGAGGCAGTCTCCCAGAATACGGCGCAGCCAGGCATGCGCGGCGATGTAACGGTTGCGGTGGAGCGCGTGGACAAAGCGCTGCGCGCGGGTGCGTTCCGCCATGTCCAGCCATTGAAGGGCGTCCGGCGGCGGCTGATCCAGATTCAGCTCCCAGACCTGCACATCACGCGGTTGCGGGCGAGCCAAAGCCTTGGTCTGCAGCGTCAGTGGTGCGTCAGACTTGGTGCGGAGCAAGGTGTGCTGCTCCAGTTGCGTCAGTTCCAGGGACGGGGGCATCAGCGCGTTTTGCGGGCGAGGGGCTGGGTTGATGATGGGCAAGGGTTGGCGAATGCATGCACTGCGAAAATTCCGAAGCCGCATGATGCGGGCACGGAACCTCTGCAGACAATCCCGCCAAACGGGGGCGCGTTTGTTCAACTGCCCGCATTCGTCCATGTCTTGCTGGCGAATCATAGGCAGGCAAGCGCCAGCGGGCATGACAACAAACGCACAGTTTTGCGTAATCGCTGCACAGGGATAGCTGGACGTATGAAGTGCCGCGCTTGCCCGGCGCGGCGTTTCAACGAATTGTCTTGCGCGCTGTGGCGGTGGCGCTGCAGAGTTGCTGCACGCCATCGAGCACATCGACGCCCATGCGCGGCAGGGCGTTGGCAGACAGCGCCACCAGTTGATCGTGCTTGACCGCACTGATCTGGCCAAAGCGCTTCCAGTCCTTGAGCCAGGCGGCACCACGCGGACTGGCGGTGACGATGAGTTGCGGATTGGCTTCGAGCACGGCCTCGGTGCTGATGGCGGGGGACAGCACGGACAGGTCGCCGAACACATTGCGTCCACCGCACAGCGTGATGGCCTGATTGATCAGTTGCGGCCCGCCCACAGTGATCAGGGGCCGGTTCCAGACCTGGTAAAACACCCGCACCACCGGCTTTTGCGTGGCGTAGCGCGCACGCAATGCGGCGAGCCGGGTGTTGAAGTCGCGCACCCAGCGCCCTGCCGGGCCGGGCGTGCCTGCCAGTAGGCCGATGCGCTGAACGGTCGAGGCCAGGGTCTCGAAGCTGTTGGCCTGGCTCCAGTAGACCGGAATGCCGAGAGATTTCAGCCGCGCCGCCTCACGCGGCGGCGTGCCCGATTCCCAGGCCAGAATCAGGTCGGGCTTGAGCAGGGCGATGGCTTCGAGATTGAGCGCGAACGCATCGCCCACCCGCGGCAGCTTGCGCGCCCAGCGCACATTGTCCGCACCCTTGATGGTGGCGATGACTTGCTTG
>JAQTVS010000359.1 GCA_028706735.1 Thiomonas sp. | reverse complement strand
GAAAGGGACAGAAGAAGGGTCAGGACGTGCGGCGTAGCCGACGGGAAGTGTAGCGATCGCGCACCAGCCTCCCCAGCGGATCGAAGCGCAACAACGCCCACGCGCCGCCAGCGAACACCGCCGCTGCCAGCGTCAGGCCCAGCGGCCAGGGCAGTTTGATCGCATGCAGTGCGGCCCCCGTTGCGCCGAGCGCCAGCAGCGCCGCCAGCAGCACGCCGGCATTGCGCCACTGCGCATCGGCCTGATGCCGCGCCAGCCTCCACCACAGCACCACCACCGCCACGCCCCAAGCCGCGCCATACGCAGCCAGCCCGCGCCAGCCGTTCACCGGCAGCAGCGCGCCGGTGACGGCCAGCGCCAGCAAACCCGCGCCATAGCCCAGCACCTGATCGGCAATGCGTCGATGGCTGTTGAGCCGTGTGGTCAACACCAGTTGCGCGGCCTGCAGCGGCAGCAGCAGCAGAATCCAGCGCATCGCATCGGCCACCTGCTGCTGCGCCTCAACCGTCATGCGCCCCCAGCCGAACAGCAGGCGAACGATGCCCGGCGCCGCCGCCATGCCCGCCAGGGCGATGAGGCCCGACAGCCACAGCATGGCGCGCAGCCACTGCCGGGTTTCCTGCTGCGCCGTCGCGCCATCGCCCCGGCCTTCCGCCGCGCTCAATCGCGCCAGCGCCAGCGCGGAGGCCACGGCGAACACGGTGTGCAGCGGCAATTCGCCTACACGCTGTGCGTACTGAAACACGCTGAGCTGCCCCGGCCCGGCATCCGACATCAGCGAACGCGCCGCCAAGGTGTAGAACACGGTGAGGCCAGACGCCGCCAGCGCCATGCCGAGGGGGCGCAGGCTCGCGGCGTCTGGAAAGGCTCGGCCCGGTTCCGCCTGGTCAGGAAGACCGGCGCGGCTCACTCGGCGCATCAGGCCCAGCCGCGCCAGGGCTGCAGCCACGACACCCAGCGCCACCCAGAAAAATTGTCCGGTCTGCGCTGCGACGATCAGGCCGCTGATCAGCCCCAGGTTGAACACCACCTGCCCGGTGTATTGCCATTGCAGACGGCTCTGCGCCTGCAGCATGGCATTGCTCACCATCACCACGGCGCCCGCTGGCAGCGCGACCAGCGCAGACCAGCCCAGCGCCTGCGCCGCAAGCCGTGCGTCCGCCGTGCTTAAGCCGGGCGCCAGGACGTGGACGATCAGCCCCTGTTGCCACCACACAAGCACACCGGCAAGAGCGAACAGCAGCGCAGCCAAACGCGTCCAGCGTGCGCCTTCGCTGGCAATGAGCTGCGGGCTGCGGCCCGCCATGCGCGGCACCATCACCGCTGGCACAGCCGCGCCCCACAGCAGGCTCACGGCAAGATCGGGGAAAGACAGCACCACCAGCGCCGCATCGGCATGTCCGGTCAGACCGAACTGCGTGGCCACCACCACGTCGCGCACCAATCCCAACAGACGGCTGGCCGCGAGCAGCAACAGGCTGAGAGAGAAAATGCGCAAGACAGACATGGGCCCGCATTGTGCCAGTGGCAAAGGGGGGCAGGCATGCGGCTTGCACGCCGTCGGCGAAACGCGCCGCATCCCGGGCCAGACGCTCCGCTGGGCCCGGTCGGCGCCGAATTTGGCATGGGGGCTTTACGCGCCAGAAAAAATATGTCTATAATTTCTGCTCTTTAGCGCCCGTAGCTCAGCTGGATTAGAGTACTTGGCTACGAACCAAGGGGTCGTGGGTTCGAATCCTGCCGGGCGCACCAGTTTATGCAGAAAGATCAACGGCTTAGCGAGAAATCGCTAGGCCGTTTTTCTTGGCTATGTGCCACGGCACGGGCCTTGTTCCACAAATTGCAAGAAGGGCGCGCTTTGTCAGGCGATTGTGGCTTTTCGCCCCGCAGCTCAATTCCACCCTTGAACGGGCGCCGGTCAAGAAGCCAACGCATTGTTCAATGCGCCGCAAGGCACGAGCGGCGGCCAATCTGTGGCAGTGGTGGCGCGGCCCTTCGACTGCACTCGCATCGGGCGTTCAAGCTCCTTGAGCATGTCCGGTGGCGTGATGTCAGCCGCGCGCTAATAGTCTTCGTCTGCGCTCGTGAGATACCACGGGGTTTGGCGGATGGCATCGGCGTTTGGGCCCGCTGCGGTGAACATCACGTTGCGCTGCCCGCGCGCCACCATGCCCAGGCGCAGCAGGGCCTGCTGCATGGGCGCGGGGCCGAGAAATTCAAACGAGACGCTGATGTGGCCATCGCTGCGGGCATCGCGGAACAGGGTGTCGAGCAGCAGGCTCAGGCTGTCCGGGTGGCCGGGGTGGCAAAGTAGATCGCGGATGTGCAGCACATGGCCGATGACTTCGCTGGCGGCATAGGCGATCAGGCCGTTCGTCCGGGAATTCAAGGCCAGGAAGCGGAATTTCTTCCAGGGCTTTTGCTCGAAGCGCCAGGCCAGATAGCGGCGGTCGCGCACGCCGATCAACAGGGGCTGGGCGCTTTGCGCGGCCCACAGTGCATCAAACCGTCCATCAGGTTGATCCATCCACTGCGCGAAGACGCCGCTGAAGTCGTGTGCATATTGCGTGCGCCGCAGGGCGTGCCGCCACCTGTCTGCCGCGTGTCCCAGGGTATGGCGGACAACGTGCGGAAACAGTGAAGGAAGGTAATTGGCGCTGCGCAGCACACGGACGTAACGCACCATTGGCCCTGCAACCGAATAACCCAGACGTTTGACCACGGGTTCGGACTTTGGATTCGGAAAGCCGTAGATCAATCCGAACTGCGGTAAAAACCGATCCCGCAAAGAGGTCTGCAGCAGCATGGCCGGATACAGGGTGCGGTGCTCCGCAACCACGCCAAAATCAGCCAGAAGGCCGGCGTTGAGCGCATGGCCTGCCAGTTGCATCTGCCGGGTTCCTAGGCCAATGACGCCGATGGGCGCGCCGTTTTCCGCAGCGGAATGGGCCAGCAGGACATGTGGCGCTCCGGCAGGGTTGCGCAGGTAAAACCAGTCGTATTTGTCCTGGCGGCGTTCCGGGTGCCCCAGGTTGCTCACCCAGAGCGACACGATGGTGCTGCGATCGGTGCTTAGATCGTCAGGCAGGGCTGCGTAACTGGATGCGGCAGCGGTCATGGTGAGGGTAAGGGGACAGCGGTGAAGGGCCAGCGGCT
>JAQTVS010000358.1 GCA_028706735.1 Thiomonas sp. | reverse complement strand
TGGCGCGCAGGTCGGCAATGGCGCGGGTGGCCTTGCGCGAGGACGGACGGCTGCCGATATTGAGTTCGGCGATCTCGGAAATGGGCGTGGCGCTGTAAAAGTAATCGGTGAATTCCGGGGTCTCGTACACCAGCTTGCGGTAGGCCGCCATGGAGGCTTCGGACAGGGCGGCAGCGGCGTCGAGGAAACGGGCCGGAGGCTTGCTCGCGGTCTTGGTCTGCGGCAGCAGCGTGGCTTGCAGCGTGGCCGCCACCAGGGTTTCGAGGTTGCGCAGCCCGATCTCGGGATTGCCGTATTTGCTGGTGATGACCTCGCCCTGTTCGGTCAGGCGGATCTGGCCATTCACCGTGCCGGGGGGCTGGGCCAGGATGGCGTCGAAGCTCGGGCCGCCGCCGCGTCCCACCGTGCCGCCGCGGCCGTGGAACAGGCGCAGGGTGATGTCGTGCTCGGTCTTGAGCTGCTCGAACTGCTCGGCCAGCGCGACCTCGGCGCAGTACAACTCCCAGTTGGAGGTGAAGAAGCCGCCGTCCTTGTTGCTGTCGGAGTAGCCCAGCATGATCTCCTGCTCGCCGCCCGAGCGCTGCACCAGGCCTTTGATGCCGGGCAGGGCGTAAAAATCGCGCATGATTTCCGGGGCGTTGCGCAGGTCGTCGATGGTTTCGAACAGCGGCGCCACCAGCAGCTCGGCGTAGCTGTCGGGGCTGTTCAGGGTGCCGTGGAACAGCCCGGCTTCTTTCTGCAGCAACAGCAGTTCGAGCAGGTCGCTGACGGTCTCGGAGTGCGAGATGATGTACTGGCGGATGGCGCGCGGGCCGAAGTCGCGCCGGGCGCTGTAGGCGCGGTCGAACACGGCCAGTTCGCTGCGTGTCCAGTCGGAATAGGCATGGTGCGGCAGACGCAGCGGGCGCGGATCGTTGAGGCAGCGGATGAGCAGCGCCTGCTTGGCGGCTTCATCCAGATGGCTGTAGTCGGGGCACAGACCGGCGGCGGCGAGCAGCTCGCGCAGCACGGCTTCGTGCTGATCCGAGCTTTGCCGCAAGTCAATGGTGGCCAGGCGAAAGCCGAACACCCCGGCGGCGCGGATCAGCGGGTCGAGCCGGGCGCGCGACAGCGGTGCGGCATGGTGGCTGTGCAGCGAGGCGCGGACGATGTGCAGGTCAGCGATGAATTCGTCGGCATTGGCATAGGGCTCGGCGCTGCCCACTTCCTGCAGCGCGGCCTCGACCCCGGCGAGCTTGCGCAGGTTGGCGGCCAGGCGGGCGTACATGCCGATGAGCGCACGGCGGTAGGGCTCGTCGCTGCGGTGCTCGGACAGGTCGGGCGACTGCTCGGCCAGGGCGAGGAGTTCCGGGCTGGCGCTGGCCAGCAGGGCTGAGATCGATAGCTCGCCGCCGATGGCGTGCACTTCGGCCATGTAGTACTCGATGGCGGTGCGCGACTGCATGCGCAGGGCGTAGCTCAGGGTGTCGGCGGTGACGAAGGGGTTGCCGTCGCGGTCGCCGCCGATCCAGTGGCCCATGCGGAAAAAGGCTGGCAGATCGGTTTTGGCCGCGTCGTCCTGGTCTGCAGGGAACAGGGCGTCGATGTCGCGCTGCAAGTTGCGGTACAGGCGCGGGAATTCGGAGAAAAAGGTCGCGTTGTAAAACGACAGCGCGTTCTTGATTTCATCAGACACGCGCAACCTCACGTAGCGCAGCAGCCGCGTCTGCCAGAGCTGCACCACGCGGGCGCGCATGGCGTCCTCGATGTCGGCGCGCTTTTGCGGCAGCCGTGTGGCGTCGCGCGCGACCAGCAGCGCGGCCAGCGCGCGCTCGGCGTCGAGCACGCTCTTGCGCTGCACTTCGGTGGGATGCGCGGTCAGCACCGGGGAGATGAGCGCCTGGTCGAAGAACTGCATCAACTGCTGCCGCTCCACGCCAGACGCCTTGAGCACCTCCAGGGCGGCGCGGACGCTGTCGCGCTGCGGCGGGGCGCCACGCTCTGCATCCTGCTCGGCGCGGCGCAGCACATGGCGATCTTCGGCGATGTTCGCCAGAATGGAAAAGTAGCTGAAGGCGCGAATCACGCTGACCGCCTGGTCGCGGCTCAGGCTGCTGAGCAGCTTGTCCAGGGCGCGGCGGTCTTTGGCGTCGCCGTCGCGGTGAAACTTCACGGAGAGCTGGCGCACGGTTTCGACAATATCGAACATCTCCTGCCCCTCCTGCTCGCGGATCAGGTCGCCGAGCAGGCGCCCGAGCAAGCGGATGTCGTCGAACAGAGCGGCATCGGGATCGGAGGTGTTGCGGTCAGCAGCGTGGCGTGTCGACATGGCGAGGGGCGGTTGAATGTGCATGAAAATGGGGCGCAATGATGCTATCAGCGCCTAGCGAAAACGAAGCAAGATGCGCGCCTGCACCGACTCTGGAATTGCGCGGCCGCAGGCCCGCAGCACTGCAATGCCCTGATGCGCAGCCGTCCAGGCGCCGAATTCAGCGACGGCGCGAACCGGCTCTTTAGAATCATCCAATGACTTCCACTTTCACTCCACCCACATCGCTTGTCATCGCCACGCGCGAAAGCCGTTTGGCCCTTTGGCAGGCCGAGCATGTGCGCGATCTGCTCCAGATCCTTTATCCGGCTTGCGATGTGCGGATTTTTGGCATGACCACGCAGGGCGACCAGATTCTCGACAAATCGCTCGCCAAAATTGGCGGCAAAGGCTTGTTCGTCAAGGAACTCGAAGTGGCGATGGAGCAGGGACACGCCGATCTTGCGGTGCATTCGCTCAAGGACGTGCCCATGGTGCTGCCAGGCGGTTTCGCACTCACTGCGGTGATGGAACGCGAAGACCCGCGCGACGCCTGGGTGAGCGGGCGTTACGCCGGTCTGGCCGACCTGCCCGCGGGCGCCGTGGTGGGCACCTCCAGCCTGCGGCGCGAATCGCAGTTGCGTGCGCGTTACCCGCATCTACGGGTGGAGCCCTTGCGCGGCAATCTCGACACCCGTCTGCGCAAGCTTGATGAGGGGCAGTACGCCGGCATTCTGCTGGCTGCCGCGGGGCTCAAGCGGCTGGGTCTGGGCGAGCGGGTGCGCGCCGTGATCGAACCAGAAGACATGTTGCCTGCAGTCGGGCAAGCGGCGCTGGGCATCGAAATCCGCGCCGATCGTCCCGAACTGGCG
>JAQTVS010000357.1 GCA_028706735.1 Thiomonas sp. | reverse complement strand
TGGCCCGCAACGGATTCGAGCAGGCACTGTTCGTGGCCGCGCGTTGCCTGACCTTGCCGCTGCGTGCCTGCGTGCGCAGCGTGCGTGGTCGTTCACTGACGCCCTGGCGCGGGCTGTTTGCGGCGACGGCGGACGTGATCCGTGGCCGCTGCCGCAGCTTTACGCCACCGGCGTCGAATCGCGCGAACGCCGCGAAGCGCTGACCAGCAGCCAACCGAGCAGGGCCATGCTCCACTCGCTGCAGGCCAGCGCCAGCGGCAAGCCTGACCAAGCCAATCTCGGCGCCAGAGCGAGCGCCGCAGCGGTCAGCACCAGCAACCCGCCAAGCTCGAACCACACCCGCATCCACGGCTTGCCCAGCGCCATCAGGGCGCTGCCGGCGGTGATGCGCAGCGCCATGCCCGGAACCGCCAGGGTCAGCCACCGGATGATGTCACCAAGGCCCTTGTAGCGCGGGCCGAACAGCAAGTCGAACAGCGGCGCCGCGATCCACAGGGCTGCGGCCAGCAGCAGGCTGTAGCCAAGCGCGGCAGCGAACACCCAGCGCAGCAGGCGGGTGCCGCGCGCGGGGTCGGTCTGGCCCTCACGGAACAGCCGCGGCAAGGCCGCGAGCATCATCGCGATCACCGGCAGGGTCAGCGCGCCGATCACGCGGGCGCCGGCGGCGTACACGCCGGCCGCAGCCAGCGGCAGCAGCTTCAGCGCCAGCGTCTTGTCCAGCTCGGCCGGGCCGGTGGCGGTGAGGTTGAGCACGGCATAGCCTGCGGCATGGCGCAGTTCGGCCAGCCGCGGCAGACGCCAGTCGCGCAGCGCAGGCCAGGGCTGGCGCAGGCTGAGCGTGGCGACCACCAGCGCCAGCGCCGAGGCGCCGAGGTAACCGAAGGCGTAGTCGCGCAACGGATCGACCGGGTGCAGCAGCCACACCGTAGCCGCCGCCAGCAGGCGCAGCGCCAGCGGCAGGGTGATCAGCAGTTGCGAGGTGGCGATGCGGCCGTGGCCCTGGTGTTCGGCACCGGGCAGGTTGAGCAGTGGTTGCAGGATCAGCTCGGCCAGGCCCAGTGCGACCAGCACGCTCATGCCGATGCCGGCCGCGCCCAGCAGCGTCGTCGCAAGCAGCAGATACAGCGCGAACAGCAGGCTGCCGCAGATCAGCGTGGTGCTGAGCGCGAACGGCAGCACGCTGGCGCGGCGCTGCGGGTCGCGCGACACCTCGGCCAGCAGCACGATATGGGTGCCGAAGGTGGACAGCGTGCCCAGCATCACCGCCACCGCGGCGACGCCGGCGAAGGCGCCGAAGTCGTGCGGGCCCAGCATGCGCGCCACCAGCAGCAGGGTGCCGGCCTGGGCAAAGAGTCGTAGGCCCAACACCGAACTGGTACGCAATGTTGCGCGGGCGATGGGCCCCGCCAGAAAATACTTTAGACGCGGAATCATGAAACGCCATCGCTCGGCGCGCAGATGAAAGACGGTTGATGGCGCATTGTTGTGGCATCAAATCAGGTCACGCCACCGCAAGCCGCGTGAACTGCCTGCGCGGCAGCAGATGCTTGAAGTCGGCATCGAAGCTGACCAGATGCTCGCCTTGGTGAAGGACGGCGGCGGCAAGCCAGGCATTGGGCACGGCGTTGGCGTTCAGCGCCTTGTCTGCACACAGTTTGCGCAGCGCAGGCCATTCACCGCCCAGCTTGGGCTGTTGCACGCCGGGCGCGGCGAGCAGGGCGTCGATGAAGCACAGGGCATCAGGCATCGGCGTTGGCTGGACGAACACTCTTGGGTGCGTCACCAGCCGCAGAAATCTGGCAATGACCATGGGTTGCAGCGTCAGCATGGCGCCATGGGCGGCGTTGCCGACGGCCTGCTCCAGCCAGCCCCGGGCCACGCCGTAGTGCGGATGGTCGCTGCGCGATGCGGCGACCAGCACGTTGACGTCAGGCGTCATGCCCTGCGGCTTCCAGCATGGCCTTGTTGCTCAATCCATCAAGCCCCGGCGCCAATCCGCCTTTGCCGCGATGCACCGGAATGCGGACGGCCTTGACTGGCGCATCGCGCTCGCGCAGACGCCATTGCAGCCCCTCCTCGATCAGGCGCGTCAGGCTGGTGCGCTGCTGCGCCGCCAGCGCCTTGGCCTGAGTCAGCAAGGCATCATTCAGGTTGAGCGTCGTTTTCATCGCGGTTCCTACATGCGTACAGATATCTGTATTTTATCTGCGAAGCTGCGCCGATTCAATTGCAGCCAAGACCGAACAGAACTAGTCAATCATGGGGGAATGGGGTCAGGTCTAGCCTCGTAGCACCCCCTCCCCCCATTCTCTTTACCCCGAAACCCGCCGCGCGGCGGGTTTTTTCTTTCCCGCTACCCCGGCCAAGCAGACATGTTAGGATGATTCCCATCTCATCTTCCCATGGAGGATAGGCATGGAAACAGTGAATGTCAGCAGCCTGAAGAACAATCCCAGCGAAGCCTTGCGCAAGGCGCATGGCGACGTGGTGGTGGTGATGAACCGCGACCGCCCCGACGCGTTGATGGTGGGCATCGAATCGGTGGGGGCGCTGTCGTTCGCGGGCGTGAAGCCCGCGCTGGCGACCGCCCTGTTCCGCGACGGCGCCTTGTCGCTGCCGCGCGCGGCGGCGTTGGCGGGCATGCCGGTGAGCGCCTTCGCCGCGCATCTGTCGCGTCTGGGAATCGCCGTCGTTCGGCTCGACGCGCAGGAGGCGGGGCGCGACATGGACACGCTCGACGCATGGCTGGCCGCATCGTCCTGATCGACGCCAGCCCGGTGATCGGACTGGCGCGCGTGGACGGCTTGCCGTGGCTGGGCGCCCTGTTCGGCACGGTCTGGATTCCGCCGGAGATCAGGGGCGAGGTGCTGGCGGACAAGGGCTACGCGGAAGAGGCCGCCATCCGGGACGCCGAACTGCGAGGATGGCTGCGCGCCAGCGCGCAAGCCCCGACTTTGCCGGAACTGCCCGATCTGGACGCTGGGGAGGCCAGTTGCATCCGCCTTGCGCTCGCCCACGACGGCCCGGCGCTGTTGCTGATGGATGAACGGGCAGGACGCGCCATCGCCCAGGAACACGGCTTGTCCGTTGCCGGCACCGCGGCAGTCATCGGCATGGCGAAATCCCGGCAACTGATTCCGTCCGCCCGCGCGGTGTTCGAGCGTCTGCACCGCTCGGATT
>JAQTVS010000044.1 GCA_028706735.1 Thiomonas sp. | reverse complement strand
CATTCGATCTGCTCGTCGCGAAATATCAGCGTCGAATCTACCGGCTGGTGCTGCGCTTCATCCGCGATCCGGCGCTGGCCGAAGATGTGGCGCAGGAAACGTTTTTGCGCGCTTACCGTGCCATCGAGCAATTTCGCGGCGATAGTCAGTTCTATACCTGGCTCTATCGCATTGCCGTCAATACCGCAAAAAAAGCCATCACCGACGATATGCGCGATCCCACGGTGTCCGAAGGCGACGCATCGGGATCTGGTGAAGAAACTTTTAGCCCGACCGAGTTACTAACCAACAATGAAACCCCCGAGTCCCTGCTGATTTCCAAGGAGATCGTGCAGACAGTGAATGCGGCGATGGAGTCTTTGCCCGACGATTTGCGCATGGCGATCACCCTGCGCGAGATCGAGGGCCTGAGTTATGAGGAGATTTCCGATGCCATGCAATGCCCAATCGGCACGGTGCGGTCACGGATCTTCCGCGCCCGTGAGGCGATTGCAGAGCGTTTGCGCCCTGTGATCGAGCACAAGGGCGGCAAACGGTGGTGATCGTGCAGATGAAATTTCGGTATTGGTGAGCAGGAGGCAGAAAATGAGTCAACACATGTCGCGCGAACAACTCTCGGCCCTGATCGATGGGGAGGGGGAATTCCGCGCGCCGTCCGCGCATGCGGCGACTTCTTTTGTGCGCCAGGCTGCATCAGATGACGCATCGCGGAGCGATTGGCTGATTTATGCGCAGATCGGCGATCTCTTGCGCTCCTCCGATCTGATGCCGATGCCGGACGAGCAGGATTTTCTGCAGAGGGTGAGCGCCTCCATTGCGCGCGAACCCATCGTGTTGCAGCCGCAACCGGTTCCGCAGGCCGTTGTCGCCAAGGGCAGGCAGGCCGCGCCGCATCGCCGTCCGCACTGGAGTACCCGCATGGCTGCAGGACTGGCTGCGGTCGGCGGGGTTGCGGTGATGGCGTGGGTGGCGCTGCCTGGCTTGCAGCGCACGGAACAGCAGGGGCTGCGCGCAACGGCGGAGCGCCCGGTCGTGGCGACGGCTGGTGCTCTCGCCTCTTCGAGCGCAATGCAGTTGCGCGTCAGCGAGAACCACGCCGGTGCTGCTGAAGGTCAGTTTGGCGTGACAGGCTTGATGCCGACCGATGCAACCGAGCGGGTCGCAACGAGCGGCGCCCAGATCATTCCCGTTTCTGCGCAAATGCCCATGGTCGAGTACCTCCTGGCGCATCAGCAAATGGCTGGCGGCATGATGCCTGTCGTTCCGGCAACCCTGCGGGTTGTGGCCGAGCGTCCGGCGGCGCCGGCTGCACTGTCGCATTGATGGCGGGCCGTCGCTCCCATCCGGGCGCAGCCGCAGGCGGGTTGGCGCGCCGCCTGCGGCTGTCGGCATTAGGTGGCGTGCTGAGCCTATTGGCGCTTACGCCGGTCTTTGCCGCGCAGACCGTCCATGCTCCATCGGGACAAGCGCTGGCGTCTGCGAACACGCAGCAGCAACCCGAAGCCCAGCCGCACACGCTCGGGCTGGAGCATTGGCTGCAGATCGTCAGTTCTGCGGCACGCACGATGAATTACAGCGGAGTGTTCATTACCCAGCGCGGGGAAGACATCAGCACGTCCAGCCTGGTGCACTATGTCGTCCCTCAAGGCCATTTCGAGCGGATTGAAACCTTGGACGGACAGCGGCGCATCATGGTGTCGCTCAACGATCAGGTGCGCACCAGCTGGCCGGATTACCGGCTGACGCTGATCGACAATCAGGCGGGGCAGGCCAGCTTTCCGCGGCTGCTCAAAACCACGGATGGCGAGGTCGATCGCAATTACCGGATGGAGCGCAGCGGGCTGGAGCGCTGTGCCGGATATGAGTGCCGCGTCTCCACCATCCTGCCGCGCGATGATCTGCGCTGGGGCTACCGGTTGTGGTCGCTGCGCGATTCTCAGCTCCTCGTCAAGGCGCAAACCCTCGACACCGCTGGCCATGTCATTGATCAGGTCGCTTTTACCCAACTGAAAATCAATATCCCGCCGCGCACCGAGCTGGTGCAGGACAGTCTGCGCCAGCCCCCCGGTTATGCGGTGGAACAGATGAAAGTCGTTCCGGTCACTCTGGAGTCGCAGGGCTGGGCCTTGTCGGCGCCGGTGCCGGGCTTCAAGACGGTCGGCGTGTTTCGCCGCAGCATGTCGGTCGGCGGCAAGACCTCGGAAGTCCTGCAGTGGCTTCTGAGCGATGGGCTGGCGTCTGTCTCCATTTTCATTCAGCCCGCCTCTGCCATGACCGAGCCCGTCGCGCCTGAGCAGCGCGTTGGCGGGACGCTGGCTTTATCGCGCCGCATGGGCGACTCGTGGCTGACGGTGATGGGCGCGGTGCCGGAGCGGACCTTGCGCCGCGTCAGCGAAGCGGTGGTTCGGGTGCAGTAACGCAGATTGCGCCGGGCATCGGCCCTGCAGCAGCGTGGCAGCGGTGTTTTCCGTATGCTGCCTCTGAATCATTGAACAAGCAAATTGTAGAAATAGCCTGGAATCAGGCGGGATGTATCAGGGAGAAATCGGTGAAAAAAGTTTTGTTGACCTATTTGAGTGCGGCCCTGGTGGCGATGACAGGTGCTGCCGTTCCAGTGCAGGCGGCGGGGTCGGCGCCGCAGCATGCCTGCGTGGCGTGCGGCCTTCCGGATTTCACCGGGCTGGTGGAAAAAGCAGGGCCATCGGTGGTCAATATCCGCACGTACAAAAAAGTGGCGGTGGGCAGCGGTGACGAAATGGACGAGCAGACCCGCGAGTTGCTGCGTCGCTTCTTTGGCGTTCCCATTCCGACGCCTGACACCCCGAAGGGCGGCAAAGGCGCGCCGCAGGGTGAAGAGGAGCGGCCCACTGGAGTGGGTTCAGGCTTCATCGTCAGCCCGGATGGCTACATCATGACCAACGCGCATGTCGTGGATGGCGCGGACGAGATCATGGTCACACTGACCGACAAGCGCGAATTCAAGGCCAAACTCATCGGCGCGGACAAGCGCACGGATGTGGCGCTGGTGAAAATCGATGCCAAGGCCTTGCCTGCAGTGCAGATCGGCGATTCGTCCAAGGTCAAAGCCGGCGAATGGGTCGTGGCCATCGGTTCGCCTTTTGGCCTCGAAAACACCGTGACCGCTGGAATCGTCAGCGCCAAGGGCCGCGATACCGGTGACTACACACCGTTCATCCAGACGGACGTTGCCGTGAATCCAGGCAACTCGGGCGGACCGTTGATCGACATGCGCGGCAACGTCATCGGCATCAATTCCCAGATCTACAGCCGCACTGGCGGATTCATGGGCATTTCCTTTGCCATCCCGATCGATGAGGCCATGCGCGTGGTCGAGCAGCTCAAAAAACAGGGCTACGTGGTGCGCGGCAAGATCGGCGTGCAAATCGACAGCGTGAGCCGCGAACTGGCCGAGTCACTCGGCCTGGGGCAGGCCCGGGGGGCACTGGTCCGGGTGGTCGAGAAGGGCGGCGCGGCGGACAAGGCCGGCGTGCAGGTCGGCGACATCGTCACCCGCTTCAATGGCAAGCCGGTGGAGCGTGCGAACGACCTGCCGCGGCTGGTTGGCGAAACCAAGCCGGACGCCACGGTGCCGATGCAGGTGTTGCGCATGGGCAAGACCATGACCCTCAACGTCAAGGTGGGCGAGTGGGTGATGGACAAGAAACCCGGCGCCAAGCCCGCTGTGGAACAGAAGCCCGAAGCCGTCAGCAAGGCCAACGCGCTGGGCGTGAAGGTCATCGATCTCAACGAAGCGCAAAAGCGCCAGCTCGGGGTGAGCAGCGGCGTGCTGGTCGAGGCGGTGCGCAACGGCGCGGCGCGTGATGGCCTGCGCGTGGGCGATGTGATTCTGGCCGTGGGTAATGCGGCGGTGAACAGCGCTGCCCAATTCAACGCCATCAGCGCCGAGCTTCCAGCGGGCAAGCAGGTGGCGGTGCTGGTGCGGCGCGGCGATGCGGGCCTTTACATCCTGCTGCGCCCGCAGAATTGAGGATTTGAAGCAATTTCTGGGGCAACAGGAGTCTGTCGGGGCTGAGGGCCGGTCGACACGACTCAAGCCCAACAGACTCCAAGCCCGGCCACGCCGACGGGTTAGAATGACAGCCCAACAAGCAGCAGCAGTTGCCAAAATCGATTTGTTGGAAGGCGCGTCAGGCTTGTCGCGCCTTTTTTCTTGAGTTCCCCCGTGTTTTGCGTCATTCCCGCAGGGTTCGTTCGCGGGGCCTGAGCCGGTCGCCCCAGCGGTCCTTTGCATGAATCACATCCGCAATTTCTCCATCATCGCCCATATCGACCACGGCAAATCGACCCTGGCCGATCGCATCATCCAGCGCTGCGGCGGATTGTCCGACCGCGAGATGGAAGCGCAGGTGCTCGATTCGATGGACATCGAACGCGAGCGCGGCATCACCATCAAGGCGCAGACCGCCGCGCTGAAGTATGTGGCGCGCGACGGCCAGACCTACAACCTCAACCTGATCGACACGCCCGGCCACGTCGACTTCAGCTACGAGGTCAGCCGTTCGCTCTCCGCCTGCGAGGGCGCGTTGCTGGTGGTTGATGCCAGCCAGGGCGTGGAAGCGCAAACTGTTGCGAACTGCTACACCGCGCTCGACCTGGGCGTGGACGTCGTGCCGGTGCTGAACAAGATGGATCTGCCGCAGGCCGATCCCGAGCGCGCCAAAGAGGAAATCGAGGAGGTCATCGGCATCGATGCCACCGACGCCATTCCCTGCAGCGCCAAGACCGGCATGGGCATCGACGACATTCTCGAAGCCGTCATCACCCGCATGCCGGCGCCCAAGGGCGTGGTGAATGCGCCGCTGCGCGCCATGATCATCGACTCCTGGTTCGATACATATGTTGGCGTGGTCATGCTGGTGCGGGTTGTGGACGGTGCGCTGAAAAAAGGGGAGCGTTTCAAGATGATGGCGACGCACGCCGCTTACAACGCCGAGCAACTCGGGGTGTTCACGCCAAAGGCCGTGCAGCGCGAAGCACTCAACGCAGGCGAGGTGGGCTACATCATCGCCGGCATCAAGGAGTTGCAAGCTGCCAAGGTCGGCGACACCATCACCCTGGAAAAAAAGCAGCCCAACAACCTTGGGCCAGCCACCGAGGCCCTGCCGGGCTTCAAGGAAATTCAGCCGCAGGTGTTCGCCGGTCTTTATCCCACCGAGGCCAGCGAGTATGACCAACTGCGCGACGCGCTGGAGAAGCTCAAGCTCAACGACGCCGCCCTGCGCTACGAGCCCGAAGTGAGCCAGGCGCTGGGCTTCGGCTTTCGTTGCGGCTTTCTGGGCCTGCTGCACATGGAAATCGTGCAGGAACGGCTGGAGCGCGAGTTCGACCAAGACCTCATCACCACCGCGCCCTCGGTGGTCTATCAGGTGCTGCTGCCCAATGGTGAAGTGATCGAGGTTGAAAACCCCTCGAAAATGCCCGATCAGGCGCGCATTGCTGAAATCCGCGAGCCCATCGTCACCGTGCATCTATACATGCCGCAAGACTATGTCGGCCCGGTGATGACCCTGGCCAACCAGAAGCGCGGCATGCAGCTCAATATGGCCTATCACGGACGGCAGGTCATGCTGACCTATGACATGCCGCTGGCGGAAATCGTGCTCGATTTTTTCGACAAGCTCAAAAGCGTGTCGCGCGGTTATGCGTCAATGGACTATGCGTTCAAGGAGTACCGCCCGGCCGATGTGGTGAAGGTGGACATGCTGATCAACGGCGACCGGGTGGACGCGCTGTCCATCATCGTCCACCGCAGCCAGAGCCAGTATCGCGGACGTCAGGTGGCTGCCAAGATGCGCGAGATCATTCCGCGCCAGATGTACGACGTCGCCATCCAGGCCGCCATCGGCGGCAACATCATTTCGCGTGAGACAATCAAAGCTTTGCGCAAAAACGTGCTGGCCAAGTGCTACGGCGGAGACATCAGCCGCAAACGCAAGCTGCTCGAAAAGCAGAAAGCGGGCAAAAAACGCATGAAACAGATCGGTTCGGTCGAGGTGCCGCAAGAAGCCTTCCTCGCCATTCTGCAAGTCGAAGACTGACCCACACTCTCCCCACGCTCCGTATGGAAACCGCGCCCAGCGTCAATTTCACCCTGTTGCTATTCATCCTGCTGGTCATCACCGGCATGTTCTGGTTCGCCGAGCGCTGGTACTTCGCGCCGCAGCGCCGGCGCGCCGCCAATGCCGCCGCCGCCCAATTGCAGGAGCGTCGCAGCGCGCTGGTCAAGCAGGGCCTGGCTACCGAAGGCGCCGTGGCCACCGATGCCGAGATCGAGGCGGCACACGAGCGGGTGCAAACCCAGCCCTGGTGGCTGGAGTGGACCGCCGGCCTGTTTCCGGTCATTCTGGTGGTGTTTTTGTTGCGTTCCTTCGTTGCCGAGCCATTCAAGATTCCATCGGGTTCGATGGAGCCGACGCTGGTGCCGGGCGACCTGATTCTGGTGAACAAGTTCGAGTACGGCCTGCGCCTGCCGCTGCTCGATACCCGCCTCACCCCGGGCGAACTGCCCCGGCGCGGCGATGTGATTGTGTTTCGCCTGCCAAAAGACCCGAAGATCGACTACATCAAGCGCATTGTCGGGCTGCCGGGAGACACCGTCTCGTATGAGAACAAGCAGCTGGTGATCAACGGCAAGCCAGTGCAGGAAACGCCGCTGCCCGACTATTTCGACCCAAGCACCATGACGTACTACAAACAGTACATGGAAAAGCTCGGGGCGCACGAGCACCGCATCATGATCAATCCGATGGCGCCGCCGTACGTGATCGGCGGGCCCGAAAGCTTTCCGCACCGCGACATGTGCCATTACAACGCCGAGGGCTTTGTCTGCAAGGTGCCGGCCGGCAACTATTTCGTGATGGGCGACAACCGCGACAACTCGCTGGATTCACGTTATTGGGGTTTCGTGCCGGAGCGCAATATCATCGGCAAAGCCTTTGTGGTGTGGATGAATTTCAGCGCACCGAAAAACATTGGGCTGATTCATTGATCGTCGTTGCCGGATGGAGAAATCGGGGCCAATATGAAGCAGGATGACAAGCAACGCGGCATCACCCTGATCGGGCTGATTTTCTGGGGCGCCATTCTGGCGTTTGTCGTCGTGATCGGCGCACAGGCCGTGCCCACTGCCACGGAATACTTCGCCATTCAGAAGGCTGTGGACCAGGCGGCCAAGGCCGGCCCCACGGTGGCCGACATCCGTTCGGCCTACTCAAAAATGGCCGACGTGGACTACATCTCCTCCGTCACCGCGCAGGACCTCAACATCACCAAGGTCAACGATAAAGTGGTGGTTTCCTTTGCCTACAACAAGGAAATCCATATCGCGGGGCCGGTGTTTTTGCTGATTAAGTACGCAGGCCAATCGCACTGATTCACGGGTGAGCACTGCACTGGAAACGCGGCTGGGCTATGTCTTCCGCGATCGCAAACTATTCGACAGGGCGCTGACGCACCGCAGCTTCGGCGCGGATCACAATGAGCGTCTGGAGTTTCTCGGCGACTCTGTGCTTAATCTTTCTGCCGCGGCCTTGCTTTATCAACAGGCCGCGCGTCAGGATGAAGGGCAGCTCTCCCGTCTGCGCGCCGCGCTGGTGCGCGCCGAGGCGCTGGCCGAAGTGGCCAGAACCATTGATCTGGGCCGCTTTCTCCGCCTGGGAGAAGGCGAGTTGCAAAGCGGCGGAGCCAAGCGTGAATCCATTCTGGCCGATGCGCTGGAAGCACTGCTGGGCGCGATCTATCTCGAAGCCGGGTTCGACGCAGCGCAGGACGTGATGCGCCGTCTGTTTGCGCCCCTGGTCGAGGCGCTCGACGCCGATGTGGTGCGCAAGGATGCCAAGACGCAGTTGCAGGAATTTTTGCAGGGCCAGCGTTTGCCGCTGCCCAACTACACCGTGCTCGATGTGCGCGGCGCAGCGCATCAGCAGCAGTTCAAGGTGGAGTGCGCCGTGCCTGCGCTGGGTTTGAAGATGGAGGGCGAGGGCGACAGCCGCCGCCGCGCCGAGCAGGAGGCGGCCGCCCGCATGATCGAGCGCATTGGCCGGGGCGGCACGCAGCCGGTGCGTGGGCAGAACAGGCCGGTGTTCGTCGATGCCCGTGCTCAGCCCGTTTCTGAGGAGCCAGTTGCGCCGCCATTGCCCGCAGATCGGGCGCCCGATCCGCAGGCTGCGCAGCGTTCTGTGCAGGCGCACAATCCCTCTGGCGCCAAGACGCGCCGCGCACCCAAACCGCCCAAGCTCACATGACTTCATCTCCCCCGGAAACTCCGCGCCGCTTTGGCACGGTCGCCATCGTCGGCCGCCCGAATGTGGGCAAGTCCACCCTGCTCAACGCGCTGGTGGGGGCCAAGGTCAGCATCACCTCGCACAAGGCGCAAACCACGCGACACCGCATTCTGGGGGTGCGCACCGAGGGACAGGCGCAGTTTGCCTTTGTCGATACGCCCGGTTTTCAGACCAAGCATCTGCACGCGCTCAACCGCGCCATGAACCGCACCGTGACCGGCGCGCTCAGCGAAGTCGATCTCGTGCTCTGGGTGCTGGAGGCGGGCAAGCTCATGCCGCAGGACCGCACGGTGCTTGAGGTGCTGCCTGAAGATCGCCCGGTGATCGTGGTGGTCAACAAGCTCGACCGCGTGACCCCGCGCGAGAAGCTGCTGCCCTGGCTGGGGGAGCTCGGCCAGCTGCGCAAGTTTGCGGAAATCGTGCCGATGTCGGCGCAGCGGGCCGCAGACGCGCCGCGATTGCTCGCCATCATGGAGCCGTATCTGAGCGAAGGCGACTGGGGCTATGAGGAAGACGCGCTCACCGATCGCAGCGAGCGGTTTCTGGCCGCAGAAATCCTGCGCGAAAAGCTGTTTCGCCTCACCGGCGATGAACTGCCCTACACCAGCACCGTGGTGATCGAACAGTTCGAGCAGGAAGGGGATTTGCGGCGCATTTCCGCCGCCATCATCGTCGACCGTGATGGCCACAAGGCCATGGTGATCGGCGCGGGCGGCGAGCGGCTCAAGCGCATCTCCACCGAGGCGCGGCAGGACATGCAAACTCTGTTTGGCGGACCGGTGTTTCTGGAAGTCTGGGTCAAGACCCGCTCTGGCTGGGCCGACGACCAGGCCGCGGTGCGCGCCTTCGGGTATGAGGACTGAGTTGACTCTCGAGCGTGCGGCCCGTGTGCCCGATGCGCCAGCGTCTTCGGCAGCATCTTCGCGCGCTGCACCGCGGCGGCGCGCCACCATCGAGCGGGTGCAGGACGAATCCATTTATGTGCTGCACAGCTATCCCTGGAAGGAAACCAGCCTGCTGCTCGACGTGTTCAGCCGCAGGCATGGACGGGTGGCGCTGGTGGCTAAAGGCGCCAAGCGTCCGGCATCGACGTTGCGCGCCGCGCTGCTCGGATTTCAACCCTGCAATGCAAGCTGGAGCGGACGTGGCGAAGTGCGCACCCTGACACGGGCCGAGTGGGCCGGCGGCTTGGCGCCGTTGTCCGGCCTGCCGCTGTTATGTGGCTTTTATTTCAATGAATTGCTCGTGCGCCTGCTGGTGCGCGAGGACGCGCACGAAGGCCTGTTCGACGCCTATCACCAGGGCGTTGCCGCGTTGGCGCAGCGTCCGCATGCGCAAGCCGCAGAACTGGAGCCGGTGTTGCGTGACTTCGAGTTTGCGCTGCTGCGCGAACTGGGCCATCTGCCGGAGCTGCATCTCGAAGGGGCGTCGTCACAGCCAGTGATGCCCGATGCGTTTTACCGCATCGACCCCGATCACGGCGTGTCGTTGTGCCGCCCGTCCGATCCAGCCGCAGTGCGCGGCGAGGTGCTGCTGGCGCTGCGCGATGGCCCGCCAGCCGCAGGCGATTTGGCCTTGGCACGCGCGGCCAAAGCCCTCATGCGCAATCTGCTTCACTATCATCTTTCCGGACAGACGCTGCGCACCCGCCAGCTTCTCATCGACCTGCACAAGTTATGAATCCCCTAGTTTGCGCCACGGATGCCACGCCCCTGCTCGGGGTGAATATTGACCATGTCGCCACCCTGCGCAACGCGCGCGGCGGCAGCTTTCCCGACCCGGTGCGCGCCGCGCAGCAGGCGGTGGAGGCCGGAGCCGACATCATCACCTTCCACCTGCGCGAAGACCGGCGCCATATCCGCGACGCCGACGTCGACCGCCTCAAAGCCGCCATCACTGCGCCACTGAATTTCGAGTCGGCGCTAGCGCCCGAGATGCTCGACATCATCTGCCGCGTGCGTCCGCAAATGGTCTGCCTTGTGCCGGAGCGCCGCCAGGAAGTCACCACGGAAGGCGGGCTCGATGTGGCAGGGCAGTTCGACCGCGTGCGCGCGGCCTGCGCCCGCCTCGCCGATTGCGGCTGCCGCGTGTCGCTGTTCATTGAGCCCAGCGTGCAGCAAATCGAGGCCAGCGCCCGCGCCGGCGCGCCCTGCATCGAACTGCACACCGGGGCCTACGCCAATGCCTTCGACGCCGCAGACGGCGCTGCGCGTCAACGCGAATTCGAGCGCATTGCTGCCGGCCTGAAACTTGGACGCAGCCTGGGCCTGCAAACCAACGCGGGCCACGGCCTGAATCTGCAGAGCACGCCAGCCATCGCGGTGTTGCCCGAGGTCAGCGAGCTGCACATTGGCCACGCGATCATCGGCCATGCCGTGTTCGTCGGCCTGACCCAATCGGTGCGCGATTTTCAGGCCACGATCGCCAGCGCCGTGGCCGCAGCGCGCGCCTGCTGAACGCACGGCCGGCAGTCGCCATGATCTATGGCATCGGCACCGATGTCTGCTCCATTGCCCGCATGCGCGCGGCGGTGGCGCGGCACGGCAGCCGGTTTGCCCAGCGCGTGCTCGGCGAGGACGAGCAGCGCGAATATGCCCGCCGCTTGGCCAAGGTGGAACAGCGCGGCATCAACTATCTCGCCACGCGCTTTGCCGCCAAGGAGGCGTTTTCCAAATCGATTGGCCTGGGCATCCATAGCCCGATGCGCTGGAGCGATTGCGAAATCCTTAAATTGCCCAGCGGCCAGCCGACCATCGTGCTGCACGGTGCGCTCAATGCCTGGTGCGCTGCGCGGTCGCTGCGTTTTCTGGTGTCCGTTTCCGATGAGGCCGACACTGCGCTGGCCATGGTCGTGGCCGAAGTCTTTGCCGTTCCTGCGCCCTGATGTGGGGCAAACGATCCCATGCAACTCTTCCTGCCTTCTCCGCTGATTCTCGACGTGGCTGGTCCGCGGCTGACTGCAGCCGATCGCAAGCGCCTGCGCCATCCGCTGGTCGGCGGCGTGGCGCTGTTCGCGCGCAACTGGGAAAACCGCGCGCAACTGCTGGCGCTGTGCGCGCAGATCAAGGCGGTGCGCGCCGACCTGCTCATCGCGGTGGATCATGAAGGCGGCCGGGTGCAGCGCTTTCGCACCGACGGTTTCACCCACCTGCCGGCCATGCGCGAGCTCGGCGCGCACTGGATGCTCGACGCGCCTGGCGCCATGCGCCGGGCTGCGGCCTGCGGGGTGGTGCTGGCCGCGGAGTTGCGCGCCTGCGGGGTGGATTTCAGTTTCACGCCGGTGCTTGATCTCGACTGGGGCGATTCCAGCGTGATTGGCGACCGCGCCTTTCACGCCGACGCACGGGTCGTGACGGTGCTGGCGCAGAGTCTGATGCAGGGCATGGCGCGCATGGGAATGGCCCATTGCGCCAAGCACTTTCCCGGCCACGGCTACGCCCGCGCCGACACCCATATTGCCGCAGCGGAAGACTCCCGTCCACGCGAGACGCTGCTGGCCGCGGATGCCGCGCCGTTCCACTGGCTGGCGCCAGGGCTGCGGGCGGTCATGCCTGCGCATGTGGTGTATCCGGCGGTGGACGCGCAGCCTGCGGGTTTCAGCTCGGTGTGGCTGCGCACCATTCTGCGCGAACGCATGGGTTTCACCGGCGCCATCATCAGCGACGATCTCGGCATGGCCGCGGCGCGGGCGCAGGGGCAGAGCCTCAACCAGGCGGTGCTGCAGGGTTTGCGGGCGGGATGCGATCTGATGCTGGTCTGCAACCAAAGCCCGGTAGATGGCGGGCGCGCTTTGGATGGGCTGCTGCGCGAGTTGGATGATGCGCTGGATCAGGGGCTGTGGTCGCCTGACGAGCGCAGCGCGCAGCGCCGCTTCGACCTGCTGCCCTGCCAGCCCCCTCTCCCGTGGGACGATCTGATGGTGAGTGACACCTATCTGGCTGCGCTCGATGCGGTGTTCGCCGCGCCGTCAACCGCCTGATCTTGCCGGGCGCAGTCAGGGGTAGAACAGCACCAGTTTGTAGCCCGCGGGCGCGCCGCCGCGAACCGCGAGATGCAGTTGCAACTGCATCTGCTGGCCCGCAGCGATGCCTGCGCGCAGCGTGTCGGCGCTTGCTTGCCCGGCGGGCAGATAGTGCGCGGGTTCAATCACCTTGCGCTGCGCGATCCGGCCTTGCGCATCAGTCAGCGTCAATTCAAGCGCAGGCCAGGCCACGGCGCGATCCAGGCGATTACGCAGCAGGACGGTGAGTTGCAAGCCGGTTTCCGCAGGGTTCAGCGCGGACGAGTCGATCACCAGGGCATCCAGGTCGCGCGGCGCGGCCAGCTCGCACCCCGTGGTGGCGTGGCAGAGGCGTTGCAGCCAGGCGCTGCTGGCTGGCCACTGCTGCGCCAGGGTGTCGCGCAAGAACAAGGCCGCCTGCGCTGCCAGAAACAGCAGCAGCAGAAGACTGAAGCCGCCAAGCGCCAGGCGCGCCGGGGTGCTGTTCCCCCGCGCCTCGCGATCCGCCTGCCGCACGCACGCGGGCTCCTGCGCCGCCGCCTTGGCCTCCG
>JAQTVS010000356.1 GCA_028706735.1 Thiomonas sp. | reverse complement strand
GGCGGCGTGCGTTTCGTCCAGAGCGGCCTGCGCGACATTCATCTGGTCAGCCCCTGGGTATGGCGGGGCATCTACCTGCTGACCCCGGCGGATGCGCAAGGCCGCCCCACGCCCATCGCCGTCTTGCAGGGCAAGACGATTGCGGTGAGCCCCGGCCTGTCCACACCGCCCCAGATCGTCACGCAAAAGGCCTTGCAGCACGAGGGCATCAAGGCGGACTTCATCGCCGCCGGATCGGGCTCCGTGCTGATGAACCTGCTGCGCGATCCGGCCAAGGCCCCCGCCGGACTTGCAGCCGCCGAACCCATGGTCGGCGTGGTGCTGCTGCGCCAACAGCAGGAGAACTGGCCCGTGCGCTGGGCCGTCGCCCTCGACCCGGCCCAGGCGCTGGGCACAGAAATCCCCCTGGGCGCCCTCTGGCAGGTCGGGCGCAAGACCTCCGACGCAGCGCGCGGGCGTTTTGTCGCCGCGCTTCAGCGTGCTGCGCAATGGGCCAACGATCCACGCAACCACGCCGAGGCCGCGCGGATTGCTGCACGCGGCTATGCAGAATTTTTCCGCCAGCCCGTCCCTGAGCAGGCATTCGAAAACATCCTCAAAGAGCGCCGCGTCGTCTGGCGCATGGACGATGTCGCCACGGCCAAGCCGGTCGTTCAACGCTACCTGAAAAGCGTGTTCAATATCGAGATGCCACCCAAGCTGTTTGTCTCGCCATGAGAGTCTGGCGCTTCGCCGCCCCCTTTGTCGCCGCCCTGCTTCTGCTCGGGCTGTGGCAGTTGGGCTCGCAAACCTTGTCGCCGGGCGTGCTGCCGCCACCGGCAGCGGTGCTCAAGGCATTGCTCATCAGTCTGGGCGAAAGCCGAATCTGGCGTGATTCGTTCATCACCCTGGGCAATGTTCTGGTCAGTTTTTTGATCGCCCTGTTTGGCGGCCTGCTGTTGGGGCTGGCCGCGTTTCGCGTGCGCGCCCTCGCGGACCTGCTCCACCCTTTGATGGTGACCGTCGAATCGGCGCCGACCATCGCCTGGCTCGTACTGGCCATTTTGTGGCTGGGTTTGGGGCAAGGCCCGTCGATCCTGGTCGGCGTCAGCATGGCGCTGCCGCTGATTTTCATCGCGACCCTGCACGCCCTGCAGCAAATCGACAACGATCTGCTCGACATGGCCCGCGTGTTCCACATCGGCCTGCGCAAACGGATGCTGCGCATCATTCTGCCGTCACTGGCGCTGACATTGGCCGGTGCGGCCTCCGGGACGCTGTCGGTGGCGTGGCGCGGGGTGATCATGGCCGAGGCTTTTTCCAGCTCGTCCGGGCTCGGGCCCTATCTCTGGGGCAGTTATCTCTACGGCGAAATCACGCAGGTCTACGCCAGCATTCTCTGGATCGTGCTGCTCGGCCTTTTGATCGAATACGCCTTCATTCACCCGGTGCGCCTCTGGCTTCTGTCCCGGTTGCACCACAGCAAAGCATGAACTCTCCTGACCCACCCGCCGCGCCCGCCGAGAGCGACGCCCAGTTGGCGCTCCGATTCGATCAGGTCAGCCTGATGTTCGCCGAGGGAGGCGGCATTCAGGACGTGAATTTCGCCGTGCGGCGCGGGGAAATCCTGGGCATCACGGGGCAGAGCGGCTGCGGAAAATCCACCTTGCTGCGTCTGGTTGCCGGACTGGCCGCGGCCGACTCCGGTCAGATCACACGCAACTTCCGCCAACTGGGCATGGTGTTCCAGGAGCCCCGTCTGCTGCCCTGGCTGACCGCGCTGGACAATGTCCGGCTCGTCCTGCCCGCCGATGCGGCCGCAGCCGCCGCATCGGCGCTCGCGGAAGTGGGTCTGGCGCATGCCCACCTTCTGCACCCCGCCAAATTGTCCGGCGGCATGGCCCAGCGCGTGGGCATCGCCCGCGCACTGGCCATCGATCCCGATCTGCTGGTGATGGACGAACCCTTCGCCAGCCTCGACACCTTCACCCGCACCGCCTTGCTCGAGGTGATGATGGAGCGGGCGCGACAGCGGAGTCTGACCATGCTGTTTGTCAGCCATGATGTCCGCGACATCGCGCTGCTCTGTGACCGGGTGATCGTTCTTCACGGCCATCCCGGACAAATCGCAGGCATCCTGTCACGGCCTTCCGGGATGCTGGGCCGACGCCGCCGCGCCCTGCTGGACTTCGAGCAGGCCATCCTCGATCGAATCGGCGGATCGCAAGCCAGCGATTCGATCGATGGAAACAGCGCCGACGACGGCAACGACGGGTAGCATTCAGGGGCGGCGCCTGCTCGCGCCGCGCTGAATCCTCCCTCATGCCCACCCTGCTCTATCTCCACGGCTTTCGTTCGTCGCCGCAGTCCGCCAAGGCGCGCGCCACAGCGCAGCGCGTGCAGCAGATCAATCAGCAGCGCCGCGCTCAGGCTCAGCCGCCCCTGCGCTGGATCTGCCCGCAGCTTCCGCCTTCGCCGCGCGCGGCCATGGCCTTGTGCCACGACCTGCTGGGCGCAACACGGGGCGACGATCTCTGTCTCATCGGCAGTTCGCTCGGCGGGTTTTATGCCACCTGGCTGGCGCACACCCTGCAGGCACAGGCGGCGCTGCTCAACCCCGCGGTTGATCCGGCGCGTGATCTGCGCGGACAGATCGGCAGTCTCACGGCCTGGCACGATCCGGCGCTGCAATTCAACTTCACCACGGAGCATGTAGACGAACTCCACGCGCTGGAGGTGAGCGATCTGCGCGCGCCCGTCCCCGATCCGCAACGTTACTTTGCCATCATTGCGCAGGGTGACGAGGTGCTGGACTGGCGCGACATGGCGGCGCGCTATCGCGGCGCAAAGTGCAGCGTGCTGCCCGGCGGCGATCATGCGCTGTCAGATTACGCCGAGCGGCATCTCGACCCAGTTCTGCACTGGTGCCTCAACCCCGCTTCAAACGACTTTTAAAGGACTTTCCTCATGCGACTTCAAGGCAATATCGCCCTCATCACCGGCGCTGCGCAAGGCATCGGCCTGGCCACGGCGCGCAAGTTCGCCGCAGAAGGCGCCAGCCTGGTGCTGTGCGACCGCAACCCGGCCACACTCGATCCCGTCGCCGCCGAGTTGCGCAGCGGCGGCGCGCAAGTGCTGGCGCAGGCGCTCGATGTGTCCGACCGCGCCGCGTTCACCGCGCTGGTCGACGCCGCCATCGCCCAGTTCGGGAAAATCGACACTCTGGTGAACA
>JAQTVS010000355.1 GCA_028706735.1 Thiomonas sp. | reverse complement strand
GTGCTATCTCAGCGACCGATGAAGGAGTACACCAGGTTGACCGCTGATGTTCGTGCCCGTGTCGAGCCCGAGCTCAAGCGTGAGGGTGCGGCGGTACTGAAGGTCGCCGGTTTGGATGTGAGCACAGCTATTCGCTTGTTTCTACGCAGCGTCGTCGAGAAAGGCGAGCTTCCCATGGAATTGCCCCGTGCCAATCCAGTCACTCTGGTCGCTATCCGGAACGCCAAAGCCGGAAAAACGACGCGCACGTCGCTTGAGTACCTCTGAGCGTGCCGCGAACGCTTGACGAGACCGCACAACAGCTGTCATCTTTTTAGGGGCTTCGCCATGGGAATCTCATTTGGTTGCCGTCGCAAGTCGCGACGAAATGATTCTCTGGGCCCAGCCCTAATCGGCGTGTACGGTTTTCTGGAAAAAATGAGGCGACTAGCAGCGCAGGGCCTATCCTAGGCAGTATCGGCTATCGTCCTCGCCGCTTCACGTACCCCTTTTCCTGTAACGCGCGTAACAAGCTGCCGTCGTTTTCGCCTTGCACCGCATCCAGCAACTGCGACCATGTTTTGTAGGTCCGCGTTGTGCGCACGCCATCGGCCGGCGCTGTGCCGTAACGACCAGATGTCACCGCTTGGGCGGCAGTACGGATGGCGGTGAGTGCCTCCGCCAGCGGGTCGGTGGACTTTGTCGTTACGGCGGTTACGGCCGAGCCCTTCGCATGCAGTCCCCCCACGAGCTGCTGCAGCCGTTCAACATCGGCGGCAGGGATGGGTTGTGCAGCACTGCGGTCGGCTGCCTCGCCCAACAACCGCGCCGCCTCCTCGACACGCCACCTCGGGTCCAGTTCTCTCTCCTCTGCTGCCCGTTGCTCGTCGGCCGCACGCTGTCGGGCCGACTCACAGATTCTGGTTTCAACGAAGGCGATTTCGTCCGACGTGAGCCTGGACAGCAGGTCGGGCGGGACGGCAGCGGCTGAAAACGGAATGCTGCCGACGTAGCGCTGCTGGGTGAATCCGTGGGTATTGGCGGCAGCGCCCTTGGGAACCCAGGTCGAGCGGTAGAGGAGGGCGTAGTTGCGGCGGATTTTGATGTGCATGTAGACGTGGCATGAGACAGGTGATGTCAGGTCTAGTAACCGCGTTTTATCCGTCGGATATGCCTTGTCGATGCCTTGACGCAACCTGCGGTGCCGGGCAAATGGCGCAGGTATAAAAACGGTGTCTACACGTCGTCCCACCTCACGAAAGGACGACACGATGACGCTGCTCAACTCCCTCACCACCAACTCCCGACCGGTTACCCGAAACGAGTACGGCGGACTCCAAATCCAAACCTGTCTTTCCGCTGACGAGAACAATGCCGTCCGGTCGCTGCTCTCCCGAGCAGTCAATGCGGACTTGCTTCCAGAGCCTTACGTCGAGCGGTCGAAGCGGGAATTCGAGAGCCTCAACCATCACATCTATGACGTTCTGACCTCGGAGGACACTGTCATCGCGGTCGTCGTATTGGCGCTCTCGTATTGGAAAGACCTGCGCAAGGAGAGGACTCGAATCCAAAAAACATATTTTTTGATTCAATGTGCCTGCGATGATGGCGTCAAGGTGACCGAGCTGGATGGCCGGACCTGCGCAAAACGGGCCAAAAATGCTCCCGCGCTCGGGCAGCTCACTCGCCACTATCTCGGTCTCGAACCGGTCAAATGCGCAACCCCGTACGTTGAGACGCGCATTGGCTACAAAGTCGTGGCCAAGACTCCGGAGGGCACCCTGGTCAGCGCCTTCGACGGGTCTGTCTACAAGCCCGATGTCTGGCGGTCAGAGGCCGCGCAGGACGACCACGGCGGCGGGTTCTACTACTACTACGAGTCCGAGAACCTGGCGCGGGAGACGACTCGACAAGGCGTGACCTTCGCGAGGTGCGTGTCACAGGGGAAGGCACTCGTTCTCTGCGCCGTTGAGGTTTCCGGACGAATGGTGGGGTACGACAGCGGCAAGAGGGCAGTATCGCGGCTGCGCATCCTTGAAGAACTGGAGGTGGTTGAGATTGAAGATGACAGCAAGTGAACGGGCAACTGCTGCGTCAAGCCAGAGGTTCAGGTGAGTTCAGGAATGTGGACAGGGCGTCCATGGTAAGCGTCCCGCCAACCCCTCTTGACACCCGTGGCGAAGGTCAGGTGCTGGCGGCAGGGGCGTGGGTTTTCGCCCAGTTGTGCGGCAGCAATTCGCCCAGACGGCTGTTGGGCCAGGTGGGCAGCTTCGTCAGCACATCCTTGAGATAGGCCCAGGGGTCGACCTCGCAGAGCTTGGCCGATTCGATCAGCGTCATGAGCACGGCGGCTCGGCGGCCGGCTTGAGGCGAGCCCACGAAGAGCCAGTTTCGGCGCCCGAGTGCGAGAGGCCGAATGGCGTTTTCCACCGCGTTGTTATCGATCGGCACGCGCCCATCGGTGGCAAACACACACAACGCCCGCCAGCGGCCCAGGGTGTAGTCGATGGCCCGCGCCGTGGCATCCGACTTGGCCAAGAGCGGGCGCTGCCCGATCAGCCAGGCGTGCAAGGCCTCGAGCAGGGGTTGGCTTTGGCGCTGGCGCAGCGCGGTGCGCCCATCGGGCGGATGCTCCCGAAGGGTCTGCTCGATGGCATACAAGGCTTTGATGCGCTCAAGCGCCTCCTGCGCGATGGCGCTGCCCGCCAGCTTGTGCGCCTCGAAGAACTTTCTGCGCACATGCGCCCAGCAACCTGCCTCCACAATGCGGCCTTGGGCATACAGCGCCTTGTAGCCGCTGAAGTCATCGGTGAGCAACGTGCCTGACCAATCCTGCAGGAAGTCGCGCGCATGCGCACCGGCACGACTGGCGCAATAGTCAAACACCACGGCCGGCGTCGCCGCGCTGCGGTACACCCAGACATAGGCGCGGTGCGTCTTGCCCGTACCTGGCGCCAGCTCGGCCACCGGGGTCTCATCGGCATGCAGCACCGGCTGCTCCAGCAAATGGTCTTTGAGCGCCTGGGCCAGGGGTTCCAGACGCACCCCGCACAGGCCCACCCACTGCGCCATGCTGGAGCGCGGGATGTGCACGCCGCTGCGGCGGTAAATCTCCTCCTGGCGGTACAGCGGCAGGTGATCGTCGTGCTTGGCCAGCACCACCTGCGCCAGCAGGCCGGGGGCGGGAATGCCTTTGTCAATGAGTTGCGCTGGCATCGCCGCAGCGAGGACCGTCT
>JAQTVS010000354.1 GCA_028706735.1 Thiomonas sp. | reverse complement strand
TTGATTTTATGAGTCGCTGGATCGAACGCAGCCAGAGGGCGCATCAAACATGATTGCAAGCGATTGGCTGCACACCGCGGAATCGCTTTGGCATCTCGTGTTGCAGGCCGCAAGCGGCCCGGGCGGGCTGTATGTGCTGGCGGCGCTGAGCTTCGCCGCCGCCACCCTGATCCCTTTCAGCTCCGAAGCTGTGCTGCTTGTAGTGATTGCCGCGCAGCCGCAACACACATTGCTGGCCGTGCTGGTTGCCACAGCCTCCAACACCCTCGGCGGCATGACCACCTACGCGCTCGGCCGCTGGGCGCGGCGCTGGCAAACACCTGACGCCTGGCGCTGGGCGCCGCAAGTGCGCCACTGGGGCGCGCCCATCACCGTGTTCGCCTGGGCGCCTGGCATCGGCGATGCCCTGGTCATCGTGGCTGGCTGGCTGCGCATCAACGCCTGGGCCTGCGCCTTCTGGATGCTGCTCGGCCGCAGCCTGCGCTACCTCGCCGTCGCCGGTCTGGCGTGGATGATCTGACGTACCTCAGGGCTACAATTGATACACGTATAACGTGTAATAGGAGAAATGACATGCACCGAAAAATGACGATTACGCTGGATGAAGCCGTCTATGACGGTCTTTACCGCGTGGTTGGCAAGCGTCGCATGAGCCAGTTCATTGAAGATTTGGTCAGGCCGCATGTGTTGGGAGCGACGCTTGATGCGGGTTACAAGGACATGGCGGCGGACCAATCTCGCGAGGCAGACGCGATGGAATGGTGTCACGCCCTTGCTGCGGATATGGCAGATGCTTCGCGGTGAGGTGTGGCGGGTTGAATTCGATCCGGCTGTCGGCAGCGAGATTCGAAAAACACGCCCCGCTGTCATCGTCAGCAATGACGCCGCAAACCGCAACCTCGCTCGCGTTGTCGTCGTGCCGTTGACCAGCAACACCGAACGTCAATACCCGGGTGAAGCTCTGGTTGTTTTGGGCGGGCAGCGCAGCAAAGCCATGGCCGATCAGATCATGGCGGCAGACAAGGCGCGCCTGAAGACCTTGCTTGGCATTCTCTCCAAGACGGATCTGCTTGCCGTGGAAGATGCGGTGAAAGTGCATTTGGGTTTGCCACGCTGAGCGCGGCAAACCCACACAAAAAAATACCCGGGCGGATGATGAACATCGGCCCGGGCAAGAATCCACCAAAGGAGGAGGTGGAGGAGACAAGCGGTGCGTCAAACTCGACGCGTGACTGAATATTAGAGGATGCTTATAGACTTTGCATAGCCCATCCGCACATCATGGTATTGTTAAATAAGCATGCTATGATACAACACCCAAGTCATTGAAAATCAATTCAATTGTTCCAAGTCTGGGTCGTTCTCCGGCGTGGCGGGGTCGATGTTGATCGACCGGAAATTGACTCAGATCAACAAAATGATGTGGCTTGCCTCAGAGGGTGTGAATGAATCCGGCGTGGCCGAGCAGCGCGCCCAAAGGGTTCCAATCCAGGCGCAAAGCACAGCCGTGCCCGTCGGCACGGCGCGCATTTGCAACGCCGAGTGGGGCGATTTGGGTGCGATGAGCGGACATGGCGGATTTGTTCACACCCTCTCACTGCAATCTCAGCACGGCCACCAGCACGCCGACCGCAATCACCAGCATGCCGCCGATTTTGATCGTCAGCCGCAGTTCGAGCTCGCGCAAATCCGGTTTGGTTGCCAGATCCGCCTCACCTTGCGCTTCACGAAAAGCGTCGGCCACCGCTTCGGCCTGTGCGTCGGGCATGCCCGATTCGCGCAATTTGCGAATGAATTTGTGCGTATCGAAAGTCACGGTGGCCATGGGCAGAATTGTAGACGCTCCAGGAGCCTGTCGGGCTCGAGAATCGCGGGTTGCAAAAAGGCTGTGCCGCGTCCTGCGGCAACGGCTTTTTGCTCCATAGCTTCGGCTATGGGGCGGCAAATCCGCCGCCGCAGGCCATCCCCACAGCCTTTTTTCGCTTGACGCGACTCAAGCCCGACGGGCTCCTGGAAAACCATCGACAATCCGATCACCAACAAACAGGAGTCACAGCGATGCAATGCACCGTGGAATGGGACGGCGGGGAAGACCATCAAGGCATGGCCTTCACCGCCCACACCGAAACCGGCCACACCCTGCGCATGGATGGCGCGCCAGCCAGCGCACCGGGCGAGCCCGGCGGCCACAACCTCGCGCCGCGGCCGATGGAAACCGTGCTCGCCGGCACCGGCGGCTGCACCGCCTACGACGTGGTCTACATCCTCAAAAAGGCGCGGCAAGATGTGCGCGGCTGCACGGTGCGGCTTGACGCCGAACGCGCCGCCACCGACCCCAAGGTGTTCACCCGCATCCATATGCACTTCACCGTGACGGGCAACAACCTGCGTCCCGACATGGTGCAGAGGGCAGTGGAGCTTTCGCATACCAAATACTGCTCGGCCAGCGCCATGCTGGAGAAGACGGCGGTCATGACGTTCAGCGTGGAGATTGTGCATGAATGACCGCTGAATCAAAGCCTGTCTGCAATGTTGCGTTTTGATGACACTTTGGGTCAGCGCTACAAAAAAGCTTGAGGCAGATCATTCGGCGCGCTCAAATGCCAGCACACATGCGATGACATCAATGTTTGCATGTTCATTCCCCCACCCGCTCAGACATCGCCCTGGAGAGTGTGTCGAGAGGCGGAACACTTCAAACCTAACGGAGCACAGAATGAAAACCCAAGGTTTCGCAAAAAAGTCCCTCATCGCCCTGGCCGTGGTCGGCGCCTTTTCGGGCTCGGCTTTCGCGGCTGACAGCGTGCAGCTGTACGGCATCATTGACGTAGGTGTTGGCCACTTCACCGGCATCGCCCCCAGCAACGCGACTGCCGCTCCTGGCAGCACGGCGTCCTACACCGGCCTGATGTCTGGCGTGGTGGCGGGTTCGCGTATCGGCCTCAAAGGCTCGGAAGACCTGGGTGGCGGTTTGAAGGCCATCTTCAAGGCTGAAACCGGCTTCTGCCCGGCGGGCACCAACCAAACGGGCGCTGGCACTTCGGGCTATTGCACCGGCGGCAGCTTCATGGGCCGTACCACCATGGTTGGCCTGCAAGGCAGCTTCGGCACCGTGCAGATGGGCCGTTACTTCACCAGCATGTTCACCAACGAGATCAACTACGACCCGTTCCAGGCTGGTTTCACCGGCGCCTATTCCAACTTCAGCCTTGGCATTTTTGGCTTTGATGG
>JAQTVS010000043.1 GCA_028706735.1 Thiomonas sp. | reverse complement strand
GCGGCGCCGGGCCGGACTGTCCGCGCACCTGCGGCTGATGCAGCAACTCGCGCCGCCGGTCGAAGCGCTCCACGCTCAGATCGCGCAGGGCGAATTGCTGCGCTGATCTGTCCGGGGCCGCGCTGCAGGCTGGCGGCGAACGTCGCACAATGTGTTGGCCCCACACCTTCACAGTCCCGTTCACCGCGCCGCACAGACGGCCCATCGCCATGATCGATCTCTACTCCTGGGCCACGCCCAACGGCCACAAGATTCACATCCTGCTCGAAGAACTCGGCCTGCCGTACCGGGCGCACGCAGTCAACATCGGCCGCGGCGAGCAGTTCGCGCCGGAGTTCCTCGCCATCAGCCCGAACAACAAGATTCCCGCCCTCGTCGATGCCGACGGGCCGGGCGGCGCGCCCATCAGTGTGTTCGAGTCCGGCGCCATCCTGCTGTATCTGGCCGAAAAGACCGGGCGCTTCCTGTCCGCTGAACCGCGCGAGCGCATCGCCACCATCGAGTGGCTGATGTGGCAGATGGGCAGCATCGGCCCCATGCTGGGGCAGGCGCATCACTTTCGCCAGTACGCGCCGGAAAAAATCCAATACGCCATCGACCGCTACACCAACGAGGCGCACCGGCTCTACGGCGTGCTCGACCGGCGGCTGGCATCGCAGCGCTACCTCGCGGGCGGCGACTACTCCATCGCCGACATCGCCACCTTTCCCTGGTGCCGCAGCGCGGCCAATCAGGGCATCGATTGGGCCGAGTTTCCGCACGCCAAGCGCTGGTTCGACGCCATTGCCGCGCGGCCTGCGGTGCAGCGCGGCGTGCAGGTGCTGGCCGAGGTGCGGCCGCCCGAGATGGACGCCACCGCCCGCGAGCACTTGTTCGGCAAGGCCCAATACCAACGCCGCTGAAGGGTTCGTCATGAAATTCGTGCGCTACGGCCGCAAGGGCCAGGAACAACCAGGCCTGCTCGATGCCCAGGGCCGCATTCGCAGCCTGAGCAGCGTGGTTGCGGACATCGATGCAAGCGTGTTTGGCCCTGCGGGCCAGCGCGCGCTGCGCGGCATCGATCCGCAAATGCTGCCGCTGGTGACGGGACGCCCGCGGCTGGGCGTGCCGTTTGTCGGCATCAGCAAATTCATCGCCATCGGCCTGAACTACCGCGACCACGCCAATGAGGCCGGGATGGCCCTTCCCGCCTCGCCCATCGTGTTCAACAAATGGACCACCTGCATCAGCGGCCCGCAAGACCCGGTGCTGCGTCCGCCGGGCGCGGAAAAGCTTGACTGGGAGGTGGAACTCGGCGTGGTCATCGGGCGCGAGACGCGCTTTGTGCGCGAGGCGAATGCGCTTCAATCCGTCGCCGGGTACTGCCTCATCAACGACGTGTCCGAGCGCGCCTATCAGCTCGAACAAGGCAGCCAGTGGAACCTGGGCAAAGGCTGCGACACCTTCGGCCCCATCGGCCCCTGGCTGGTCAGCGCCGACGAGATCGCGGATGTGCAAAACATCGACCTCTGGCTCGACGTGAACGGCGAGCGCATGCAGCAGGGCAATACCCGCGACATGATTTTCGGCGTGGCCGATCTGGTGGCCTACCTCAGCCGCTTCATGACCCTGCTGCCCGGCGATGTCATCGCCACCGGCACTCCGCCCGGCGTGGGCATGGGCCGCAAACCGCCGCGCTATCTGCAGCCTGGAGACGTGGTGACCCTCGGTAGCCCGCAACTCGGCGCGCAGCGGCAGGAGATCAGGGACCGGTAGCACCCGGCCTGACCTCCGCGGCAAAGTCCGCGCCTGCGTGCAAAGCCGTTGCTGCGCGCCGCTGTCGGCATGCGGCTATCCTTGCCCTTCGCCACCGGAGGACACCGCCATGCCCGCTCTCGATCTGGCCTTGCCGCTGCACACGCACGACTCCCTGCTGGAACGCCTGTTGCGCACCCGGGCGGACAGCGTGGCGCTGATCGACGGCCTCAGCGACGCCGACTGCACCGTGCAGTCCATGCCTGACGCCAGTCCGGCCAAGTGGCATCTGGCGCACACCACCTGGTTCTTCGAGGAATTCGTCCTCGCGCCCCATCTGCCGGGCTATGTGCCGTTCAACCCGGCATTCCGCTATCTGTTCAACTCGTATTACGACACCGTCGGCCCGCGCCACCCGCGCCCGCAGCGCGGGCTGCTCACCCGCCCGCCGCTGGAGGAGGTGCTGCGCTACCGCATCCATGTCGACGCTGGGCTGCAGCGCCTCGCCCCTGGCGCCGCACCCGCCGCACTGCTCGAACTCGGCCTGCACCACGAGCAGCAGCATCAGGAATTGCTGCTCACCGATCTGTTGCACCTGTTCGCGCAAAGCCCCTTGCACCCCGCCTACCGTCCCGTTCCCGACGCGCTGCCTGCGGCATCCGCTCCCCCGCCGCTGCGCTGGGTGAGCTGTAGCGGCGGGCTGACCGACATTGGCCACATTGGCGCGGGTTTTTCCTTTGACAACGAAAGTCCGCGTCACCGCGTCTGGCTGAATGACTACGCCCTGGCGCAGCGTCCGGTGTGCAACGCCGACTGGCTCGACTTCATCGCCGATGACGGCTACGCCACGCCCACCCTCTGGCTGGCCGATGGCTGGCGCTGGGTGCAGGAGCACGGCGTGCGCGCCCCCGCCTACTGGCAGCCGCATGACGACGGCTTCTACACCCAGACCATGAGCCTGCACGGCCTGCAACCGCTTCTGCCGCAGGCGCCCATCACCCACATCAGCTTTTACGAGGCTGACGCCTACGCCCGCTGGGCCGGAGCGCGCCTGCCCAGCGAATTCGAATGGGAGGCCGCGGCCGGCAGGCAGCCGCTGTCCGCCACCGTTGCGCCACAATTTGCCGACCATCCCTGGCGCGTGCCCGTGCCGCCCGCGGACGCCGCGCAGGACACGCTGCATGGATTATGGGGCGGGGTGTGGGAATGGACCGCCAGCGCCTACCTGCCCTACCCCGGTTTCCGCCCCGCGCCTGGCGCAGTGGGCGAATACAACGGCAAATTCATGAGCAGCCAGATGGTGCTCCGCGGCGGCTCCTGCGCCACTCCGCCCGGCCATGTGCGCGCCAGCTACCGCAATTTTTTCTATCCCCACCAACGCTGGCAGTTCACCGGCCTGCGGCTGGCGCGGGGTTGAACACTGCACAACACGCCCGGCCCGCCCTCACCAAAGGAATACACATGACCCCATCGCAAGCCAACGCCACCCACCCGCCGGACGCCGCCGCGGCCCATCCGGTTTTCGCCGCGCAGGTGTTGGAAGGCCTGTCGGCGCGGCCCAAGCGCATCCCGTCCACCTGGTTCTACGACCACCGCGGCTCCGAGCTGTTCGAACAGATCACGGCGCTCGACGAGTACTACCTCACCCGCAGTGAAACCGCGCTGCTGCGCAGCCTGCACGCGGAGTTTTCCAGGCTGCCCGCAGGCGCTGCAGTCATCGAATTCGGCAGCGGCTCCAGCCGCAAGACGCCCCTGCTGCTTGACGCCCTGCGCACACCCGCGAGCTACACCGCGATCGACATCAGCGGCGACTTTCTGCGCCAGTCGGTGCGCGGCCTGCAACTGCGCTACCCCCGGCTGGACGTGCATGCGCTCGAAGCTGATTTTTCCGCGCCGCTGCAATGGCCGCCCGCGCTGGCCGCGGCGGTGCAACAGCAGCCGCGCATCGGCTTCTTCCCTGGCTCGACCATCGGCAACTTCACCCCGGAGCAGGCAGTGCGTTTCCTGCACGGCGCAGCAGCATTTCTAGGCCACGGCGCGCAACTGCTGGTGGGCGTGGACGGCACGCAGGACAAGGCGCGGCTCATTCCAGCCTATGACGATGCGCGCGGCGTAACCGCGACGTTCAATCGCAATCTGCTGCTCCGCATCAACCGCGAACTCGGGGCTGATTTCAACCCGCAGGCCTTCCGCCATGTCGCCCGTTTCGACCCGGCGCACAGCCGTGTGGAAATGCATCTGATGAGCCCGGCGCCGCAGACCGTCCACCTGCTCGGCCAGCGTTTCCGTTTCGATGCGGCGGAGACCCTGCACACCGAAAACTCCTACAAATATCCCGCCGCGATGTTCCAGCGCCTGGCCATCGCGGCCGGCTGGACGCCGCAGAAACACTGGCTCGCCGCCGATTCGGATGTCGCGCTGCATCTGCTGCAGGCCTGAGATGGAGTGAAAGACACGGGAAGGCGCTGTGCGTTTCTCATGCGCGGCCAGGGTGTTCAGCCTTCCGCGCCCTCCGCCGGCGTCTCGCGCACCGGATGCTTGAGCAACTTGCGCTGCAGGGTGCGGCGGTGCATTTGCAGGGCGCGGGCGGTGGCGGAGATGTTGCCGTCGTGCTCGGCCAGCACTTTTTGAATGTGCTCCCACTCCAACCGGTCCACCGGCAGCGGATTGGCGGACACGGCGCGGTCCGCCTCGGGCGCGTCCTGCTCCAGCGCCGCGAGAATCTCGCCCACCGTCGCAGGCTTGGGCAGGTAGTTGGTCGCGCCGAGCTTGATGGCATTGACCGCGGTGGCGATGCTGGCATAGCCGGTGAGCAGCAGGATGCGCATGTCGGGATAGGCGGCGCGCAGCGGGGCGATGAGGGTGAGGCCGCTGTCGCCGGGCAGCCGCAGATCGAGCACGGCGGCATCGAACTCGGCGGCGCCGATGAGCGCGCGCGCGGCAATGGCCGAGTCCGCATGCCACACCGTGATGCCGCGGCGCTCCATGGAGTTGCGCGTGGCGGCGGCCAGCGCAGCGTCATCTTCAACCAGCAACAGGTTCATGAGGGTGTCGTTCATTGAGTGGAATCCAGACGCGGCCATTGCAGGGTGGCGCTCAACCCGCCGCCATCGCGGCGCGCCGCGGTGAGCGTGCCGCCGAGGCGCTCGATGCCGGCGCGGGCCAGCGCCAGCCCCAAGCCGCGCGTCTCGCCTTTGGTGCTGACAAAGTCAAAGCCCGCGCGGGCTAGGCGGTCGTCGGACAAGCCCGGGCCACGGTCGAGCACGCGCACGCGCAGTTGCGCGGCGTCCCAGTCGGCCTCGACCTCGATTTGGTCAGGACTGGCATCCGCGGCGTTGTTGAGCAGGCTGACCAGTGCGGCGTTCAGGCCGGCATCCACCCGCAGCAGCGGCATCTCGCCATTGCCGCGCAGTTGCAGCGGCGCCTGCGACTGCGGGCGCATGAGGTGCCAGTGTTCGAGGGTTTGCGCCAGCCAGTGCGCCAGGGTTTCGGTCTGGCCGCTGCGCTCGCGCGCGGCGCCAGCAGCAGCGGTGATGTGGCCGAGCACGCCGCGAATCTGCCTCACCTGCGCCTGCATGCGCTGCAGCGCGGGGCCGAGTTCGTCGTCCCCGGCATAGTCAGCCTGGAGATCGTCCACCGTCATGGCGAGCGTGGCCACCGGGGTGGCGAGTTCGTGCGCGGCAGCGGCAGCCTGCATGCCCAGGGCGAACAGATGTTGATCGCGCAGCGCCACTTCGCGGCTGCGGGCGAGTTCCACCTCGCGCTCGCGCAGCGCTGCGGCCAGCCGCGCCACCACCGCAGCCACGAGCAGGGCCGTGATGAGAAAGTTGCCCCACATGCCCAGCAGATGTTCGTCCAGCGCCCCGTTGCTGACGCCGCAGGCCTCGGTCTGCGGAGCGGGGAAGAACGACAGCAGCGAATACAGCACGATGACCACGGCCGTCATCGCCCAACCGTACACCCACGGAAACGCCACGGCGCACAGAATGAGCGGAATGAGCAGCAGGGAGATGATGGGATTGACCTCGCCGCCACTCCAGTACACCAGCAGCGCCAGGATGAAGGCGTCGGCCAGCAGATGCGCAAAGCCGCCGTTGACTCCCAGCCCGCGTGCGCTGCGGATCTGCCAGCCCAGCAACACCGCCAGCACCGCCTGCAACGCAATCAGCCCGAGCACGCGATAGACCGGCCAGGTGATGTCGAGCGCGTGATGCGCCCAGGGCATGATGGCCAGCTCGGCCAGCAGCAGCACCACCCGCGCTGCCAGCAGGCGGTGCAGGGTGACAGCAGGCAGGGGAGCGGACGCGTCCTGCCCGCTCAGGGGCAAGTGCGGAAAACGTGTGGACAACGGCATGGCGGCCATTCTAGGAGCCTGTCGGGCTTTGGAATCGTCGGCTGCAAATGGGTCGCAGCAGTCCATTTTTGGCGACGCCGAAACATCGCAAGCTCGTTTTCACCGTCTTTTTGTCCCATAGCGGGGCGATGGGTCTGCAAATCCGGCAAAAACTGTCCTCGCTGGGCCCCATTTTGGCTACGCCGCTCTCCGAGAACGCTTTCGACGACCAAAGCCCGACAGGCTCCTCGGAGGCCGGTGGCGCCCGTTTGCACAGCATTCCACCGCACTGCGGCAATCTGTCGCAGCAATGCGAAAAACGCCGCACCGACGCCCTTACGGCAGCAGCACAGTCGAGCCGATGGTCTTGCGGGCTTCGAGGTCGCGGTGCGCCTGCGCCGCGTCGGCCAGCGGATAACGCTGGTTGATGTGAATCTTCACCTGCCCGCTGCGCACCAGGGCGAACAGCGCATCGGCCATCTGCTGTTTCACCGCCGGGTCGGCCATATGCGTGCCCAGCGTGGGACGGGTCAGGTAGAGCGAACCGGCTGCCGCCAAATCGGTGAGCTTGACCGGCGGCACCGCGCCCGAGGCATTGCCGAAGCTCACCATCAGGCCGAAGGGCTGCAAGCAGGCGAGCGAGCGCTCCCAGGTGTCGCGCCCGATGGAGTCATACACCACCGGCACGCCGCGCCCGGCGGTGAGGTCTTTCACCCGGGCGACGAAATCGTCCTGCACATAGTCGATGGCGTGGGCGTAGCCGTTTTCCAGTGCCAGCTTGCATTTCTGTGCCGAGCCTGCGGTGCCGATGAGCGTGGCGCCCAGCGCACGCGCCATCTGCCCGGCAATCAGCCCGACCCCGCCCGCCGCCGCATGAAACAGCGCCACATCTCCCGCATGCAGCGCCCGCGTGCGGTGCAAGAGGTAGTAAGCGGTCAGCCCCTTGAGCATGCTGGCCGCAGCCACTTCGAAAGAGATGTCGGCGGGCAGCTTGATGAGCGGCGCCACCGGCACCACGCGGCGCGGCGCATAGGCGCCGGGCGCGCCGGTGCAGTAGCCCACGCGGTCACCCACCGCAAAGCCCTCCACCCCCGGCCCCACTGCCTCGATCACCCCCGCGGCCTCGCCGCCCAAGCCGCCCGGCAGCGGCTGCGGATACAGGCCGGTGCGGTGATACACGTCGATGAAATTCAGCCCGATGGCCTCCTGGCGCACCCGCACCTGGCCGGGGCCGGGGTCTGGCAGTTCCAGAGTGCGCCACTGCAGCACGTCGGGGCTGCCGAATTGTTCAAATCGAATGGCATGGGTCGTCGTCATGTCTTGTCCTTTGTCGTGGGGGCTCATGCAGCCAGAGCCAGAGCGCGGGCAGGCAGAACAGCGCCAGCGCGGCCGCCAGAGTGAACAGCGCGCCGGAGCCGATGGTCTGCCACAGCCAGCCCGCGCCGATGGCCGCGAGCAATTGCATCAGTCCGGTGGTCAGGTGATACAGGCCGAACGCGGTGCCGCGCAGTTGCGGCGGCGCGGTGTCGGCCACGGCTGCGGAGAGTAATCCCTGCGTGAGCCCCATGTGCAGTCCCCACAACGCAACCCCCAGCCAGAACCCGGCCATTCCCAGGGGCAACAGACCGCCGAGCAGCAGCATGGACGCTGACAGCGCCGCCAGCCCCAGGCCGAACAGGCGCTTGCGTCCCCAGCGCGCGGCCAGCAAGCCCGCCGGATAGGCCGACACGGCATAGGCCAGCGAGAGCACCAAGGTGACCAGGGCGATCCACACCACGGAGACGCCAAGCTGATCGCCACGCAGCACCAGAAACGCCTCGGTCAGCCGCGCCAGGGTGAACAGCGCGGCCAGACTGACGACCTGCCAGAACGCCGGTGGCAGATCGCGCACCGCGCGCCAGTCCACGCCCTTGTTTCCCGCCTTGGCCGCAGCCGTGGCCGCCTCCACCCGTCGCGGTTCGCGCACGCCAAAAGCGAGAATCGCCACCGCGATCACCGCCGGAATCACCCCGAACCACAGCACCAGCCGCAGGTTGTCGGCATACACCGCCAGAAGGCCGATGGCGGCCAGCGGGCCGAGCACCGCGCCCACGGTATCGAGACTTTGCCGCAGGCCATAGGCGGCATTGCGCAGCGCGGACGGCGTGGCGTCGGCCACCAGCGCATCGCGCGGTGCGCCGCGGATGCCCTTGCCGATGCGGTCGATGAAGCGCGCCGCAATCACCTCGCCCGCGCCCGACGCCAGCGGAAACAGCGGCTTGGTCAGCGCCGACAGGCCATAGCCCGCCACCGCCAGCCACTTGCGCGAACCGATACGGTCTGACCACACCCCCGACACCACTTTGAGCATCGACGCGGTGGCCTCGGCGATGCCCTCGACCACGCCCACGCTGAGCACGCTCAAGCCCAGCACCGTGGTCATATAGACCGGCAGCAGAGCATGGATGAGTTCGGACGACATGTCCATGAACAAGCTGACCAGGCCCAGCATCCACACGGTGCGGGGCAGGCGGCTGCTCGTAGGTTCAGAGGGGAGTTGCATGCGGGATTTTGTGGTGCGTGACCCTGTGCCGGACGTTAAGCGCAGTCTAAGCGCCTGCCGCTAAAGTCCGGTCTGTATCCATTTGCAATCCAGCCCATGCGCCTGCTTCTGGTAGAAGACGATTTGATGATCGGTGAAAGCGTGCTCGACGCCCTGCGTGGCGAGGGCTACGCGGTGGACTGGGTGCGCGACGGCGTCATGGCCGACAGCGCGCTGCGCAGCGAGCAGTACGACCTGGTGCTGCTCGATCTGGGCCTGCCCAAGATGGACGGCATCGCCGTGCTCAAGGCGCTGCGGGCGCGGCGCGAGGCCACCCCGGTGCTCATCGCCACCGCGCGTGATGCCGTCTCGGCCCGCATCGCCGGCCTGGACGCCGGGGCCGACGACTATGTGCTCAAGCCCTACGACCTCGACGAACTCTCCGCCCGCATCCGCGCCCTGCTGCGCCGCGCTGCGGGGCGGGCCGAGCCGGTGTTCAGCTACGGCCGCATCAGCCTGAACCCGGCCACGCACGAAGCCCTGCTCGACGGCGAGCCAGTCGCCCTCTCGCAGCGCGAGTGGGCCGTGCTCGAAGCCCTGATCGCCCGCCCCGGCATGATTCTGTCGCGCGCCCAGCTTGAAGAAAAGCTCTACAGCTGGAAGGACGAGATTTCGAGCAATGCGGTGGAGGTCTATGTCCACAGCCTACGCAAAAAACTCGGCGCCGACCTCATTCGCAACATCCGCGGCATGGGCTATATGATCGCCAAGGAACCCGCGCCCGCAAACCCGCGCCGTGATGGCGGCGGCGACGGCGGCGACGGCGGCGGTGACGGCGGCCGCGCGGCCGAAGCCGATCACGCCGACGAGGGTGGAGATGGCGGCGCGGACGGCGGCGCTGGAGGCGGCGAGTGAAATCGCTGCGCGCCCGGCTGCTGCTGCTGCTGTCGGCAGCCGTCACCCTGGCGGCGCTGGTGCAAGCGCTGGCGGTGTTTCACAACGCCATGAACGAGGCCGACGCGGTGTTCGACTATCACCTGCAGCAGCTCGCGCTGTCGCTGGCGACTGGCGATATGGGCCTGCCCGGTTTCGGCCCTAATGTCAGCGCGGGCAACGATGTCGATTACGTCGTGCAGGTCTGGGCGCCCGACGGCAAACGCATCTATGTTTCCCGTCCGCGCAGCGATCTGCCCAGCCAGGCCGTGCTCGGCTACACCAATGTACAGGTTGGCGGCGAGCAGTGGCGCGTGTATTCCATGCAGGCCGGGGGCCGCACCATCCAGGTCGGCCAGAGCACCGCCACGCGGCAGGCGCTGGCGCTGGGCTTTGCGCTGCGCTCCATCTGGCCCATGGCCGTCATCGCCCCGCTGCTGCTGCTGGCCGTCGCCTGGGTGGTGCGACGCTCGCTGCGGCCACTCAACGATCTGTCGCACGAACTGGAAAACCGCGCCGCCACCAGCTTCGACCCGCTGGACCCGCATCCCGTGGTCAGCGAAATGCAGCCCGTGGTGCGCGCCATGAACGGCTTGTTCGCCCGCACCCGCCAGGCCTTCGACACCCAGCGCATGTTCGTCGCCGACGCCGCGCACGAACTGCGCTCGCCCCTCGCCGCGCTGAAGGTGCAGGTGCAAATGTTGGGCCGCGCCCACGACGACGGCCAGCGCGGCGTGGCGCTGGCGCGGCTGGAAAGCGGCATCGACCGCGCCAGCCATCTGGTCGAACAATTGCTGCTGCTGGCGCGCAACGAGTCCGGCGCGGAGGAGGCGCTCAGCGCCGTGAGCCTGCTCGGCACCGCGCGCATGGCCCTGTCCGACACTGCCGAACTCGCCCAGGCCCGCGGCGTGGACGCCGGCCTGGAAGACGCCGAAGACTGCACCGTGCTCGCCCCTGCCAGCGGCCTGCGCATTCTGGTGCGCAACCTCGTGGACAATGCCCTGCGCTATACCCCGCCGGGCGGCCGGGTGGACGTGCGGGTGCGCTGCGAAATGCAGGCCGCGCAAGCTGCCGAGGGCGCAGCCACCCCGCAGCGCATGGCCGTCCTCGAAGTGGACGACTCCGGCCCCGGCATCCCGCCTGAAGACCGCGAGCGCGTGTTCGATCGCTTTTACCGCCGCGAAAACGCCCCCGCAGGCGGCAGCGGCTTGGGCCTGGCCATCGTGCGCAGCGTGGCCGAACGCTGCAGCGCCAAAATCGAACTCGATACCGCCCCGCTCGGCGGGCTGCGGGTGCGGGTGATTTTTGCGCCGACTGGGCCCGCGCTTCTGCGCTGAAAAGGCCGCAGCCTGGCGGCCTTCAGTCCAGGTTAAGACCCATCTCCGAGTCTTTAAACAAGACGCCGCCGCGCTTGCCGCGTTGCAGCAATTGCGTTTCAATCGATTCGCTGACTCACCGACTTTCCAACAGGAGACCCCCATGACCATGCAACTCAGCCTCAAGGACAAAACCGCCATCATCACCGGCGCCGCCAGCGGCATCGGCAAAGAGATTGCCGAAACCTATGCCAAGGCCGGCGCGAAAGTCGCCATCGCCGACCTGAACCTCGACGCCGCCAACGCCGCGGCCGATGCCATCAACAAGGCCGGCGGCAAAGCGATGGGCGTGGCCATGAACGTGACCGACGAAGCGCAGGTCAACGCGGGCTGCGCGGCGGTGGCCAAAGCCTTCGGCCCGGTGGACATTTTGGTGTCGAACGCCGGCATCCAGATCGTCAATCCGATTGAAGACTTTGCCTTCGCCGACTGGAAAAAGCTGCTCGCCATCCACCTCGACGGCGCCTTCCTCACCACCAAGGCGGTGCTGCCGGGCATGTATGCCAAGAAGGGCGGCGTGGTGATTTACATGGGTTCGGTGCATTCGCACGAAGCGTCCAAGCTCAAGAGCGCCTACGTCACCGCCAAGCATGGCCTGCTGGGGCTGGCACGGGTGCTGGCGAAGGAGGGCGGCCCCAAAGGCGTGCGCTCGCACGTCATCTGCCCGGGTTTTGTGCGCACCCCGCTGGTGGAAAAGCAGATCCCCGAGCAGGCCAAAGAGCTGCACATCAGCGAAGACGAGGTGATTAAAAACGTGATGCTGAAAGACACGGTGGACGGCGAGTTCACCACCACCGCCGACATCGCCAACCTCGCGCTGTTCCTTGCTGCCTTCCCCACGGCTGCGCTGACCGGCCAGTCCATCGTCGCCAGCCACGGCTGGTGCATGAACTGAGCTGCCGTGATGGTCACCCCATCGGCCAAGCGCGCCGCGTGCAAACCCACCCCCTCCGCGCAATCCCGGACGGCAACCGAGACGCCTTCTCAGGAAGAAACTCGCCGGGCCGCCCCAAGAGTTTCTTCGCCCCCTGGGGGGGGACGCGAGCGAAGCGCGCGTTTCGGGGGGGACTCCTGCCGTGCCGATGCGGTGCTGGAGCAAGTGCGGCAATACGACCGCATCGCCCTGGTGCTGCAAGGCGGCGGGGCGCTCGGCGCCTACCAGTGCGGCGTGGTGGAAGCGCTGGAGGACTGCGGCGTGCATCCGCACTGGGTGGCCGGCATTTCCATCGGCTCCATCAACGCGGCGCTCATTGCCGGCAACCCGCCAGGCCAGCGCGCCGCCGCCTTGCGGACGTTCTGGGAGACCGTGACCCAGCAGCCGCTATTGCCCATCCTGCCGTGGGAGCATGGCGCGGCGCTGGGCTGGATCCCTGAAACCCTGCAGCCGCAACTGGCGGCCTTTCAGGGCCTGCGCGCCATGCTGGAAGGTCAGCGCGGATTCTTTCTGCCCCGCTGGCCGCTGGGGGGCAGCAGCCCGGCACAGGCCAGCTTCTACGATACTGCGCCGCTACGCGACACGCTGATCAAGCTGATCGACTTCGACCGCCTCAACAGCGGCGAAACCCGCATCAGCGTGGGCGCGGTGAATGTTCGCAACGGCAACCAGGTGGTGTTCGACAGCGCCGAGATGCGCCTTGGCCCCGAGCACATCATGGCCTCGGGCGCGCTGCCGCCGGGCTTTCCGGCCGTCGAGATCGACGGCGAGTTCTACTGGGACGGCGGGCTGGTGTCCAACACCCCGCTGTCGCAGGTGCTGGGCGGCCACCCCAGCCACAACACCCTGGTGTTCCAGGTCGATCTATGGAGCGCGGCGGGCGAGTTGCCCAAGACTCTGCTCGATGTGGCCGAGCGGCAAAAGGACATCCAGTTTTCCAGCCGCACCCGCATCATCACCAACACCCTGCAGCGCGCACAGGAGCAGCGCCGCATCCTGCGCGCGCTGCTGGCGCACATCCCGCTGAACAAGCGCGACGCGCTGTGCCATGCGGTGCAGGAGATGGCGCAGGACAAGCGCTACAACGTCATCCACCTGATCTACCGCGACAAGCCCTTCGACGGCCAGGGCAAGGACTACGCCTTCGGCCGCGCCGAGATGCGCGCCCACTGGCAAAGCGGTCTCGACGACATGCACCGCACCCTCGACCACCCGGACTGGTTCGCCCTGCCCAGCGCCGATCAGGGCTTCGTCACCCACGACGTGCACACGCAAGCCTGAACGGCTCAAGGAAACGCCGGGCCGCCCCAAGTTTTCTTGTCCACCTCGCAGCTTGCAAGCTGCTCGGATTCGGCGCCGTCCAAGCTGCCGCAGGGCAGCTTGGA
>JAQTVS010000353.1 GCA_028706735.1 Thiomonas sp. | reverse complement strand
GATGCGAATGGGCGCGCCCTGGGCATTCTCAACCGCTATGTGCTGGCCGACCGGCTCTGGCGCCCGCATGTGCGCGACCTTCTGGGCAACAAGCCTTGCGCGCAGGTGATGAGCGCCGACGTGCTCAAGCTCGATGTGAGCAGCAGTCTGCACCAGGCCAGCCAGTTGATCGCAGATGCCAGCTTTCGCCACGCCACCGAGGGCGTGCTGGTCACCGAGCAGGGCGACTATCGCGGCCTGCTGCTGGTGGGCGATCTGCTGCGGCTGGTCAACGAATTCCAGATCCAGACCGCGCGCTATGCCAACCCGCTGACGCTGCTGCCCGGCAATGTGCCCATCAACGAACAGATCGACCGTCTGCTGGCATCGGGGCAGTCCTTCGTGGCGGCGTATGGCGACATTGATCACTTCAAGCCGTTCAACGATGTGTTTGGCTACCGGCTAGGCGACGAGGTCATCCTGCTCGTGGCCGATCTGCTGCGGGCGCGCTTTGGGCGGCCGGGCGATTTTGTCGGCCACATCGGCGGGGATGATTTCATCGTGGTGAGCGCCGAGCCTGATGCCATCGAGCGTCTGCGGACCATTCCGCAGGAATTCGCCGCCGAGATGCCGCGCTTCTTCGATGCGAGTCTGCGTGAGCGCGGTGGATACGAGGCCGCCAACCGCCGGGGCGAGACGCAGCGTTTCGGTTTCCCCACCCTGTCCGTCGGCGTGCTGCCTTTGACTGCGGGGCAGGTGGAATCGCACCGTGAAGTCTCAGCCCTGCTGGCCGAGCTGAAAAAAGTGGCCAAGGCGCAGCCCCACGATCGCGTGTTTATCGACCGGCGGCAGTACGGCCCGCTGATGCCGCCGGCCTTGGGGTGAATATGAGCGGCGCGGCAACCGACCATCGCGGCATTCCGGCGCGGGTCAATCTGTTGCTCGCGGCGCTGGCGCTGGCGATGTCGGGTTGGCAGTGGATCGGCCTGCCGCTGCTGCTGCCCGCGCAGCCTGCACTGGGCTGGAGCCTGCTGATCGTGGTGCTGGCGACCACTTCTTACTGGTCTTTGCTGCATGAGGGCATCCACGCGGTGCTGCATCCGGACCGCCGCGTGAATGACGCGCTGTCGCGGCTGCTGGCCATCGGCTTTCCCGCGCCGTTTGCGCTGCTGCGGTTCGGGCATCTCAAGCACCACCAGTTCAACCGCACCGCGATCGACCGCAGCGAGGTGTTCGATCCGGCCCTGACAACGCGGGGTGCAGCCGCCTGGCGCTACTACCCGCAACTGCTCATCGGCCTGTATGCCAGCGAGGTCGCCGCGCTGCTGCTGGTATGGTTGCCGCCCGCCTGGTTGCTGCGGTTTTCGCAGCGTCTGCCCGCCGAGCCCGGCCTGCCAAAGCTCGCGGAGAGTCTGGAGCGGCAACTGCTCAAGCCCGATACCCTGCGCGCGATGCGTCTCGACAGCTTGGCGTCACTGGCGCTGATGGCCTGCAGCGTCTGGCTATACGGAGCGTACGCCTGGATGCTGCTGCTGGCGCTGATGGGCCGGGGGCTGCTGATCTCGCTCACCGACAACGCCTATCACTATGCGACCCCGCTGCACTCCCCCGGCGATGATGTGCGCCAGGCGCGCCAGCTCGATCTGCCGCGCTGGGCCTCGGCGCTGATTCTGCATTTCAACTATCACGCCACCCATCACCGCCACCCGGCGCTGCCCTGGAGCGCACTGCCCATTGCGGCGTGTGCGCAAGACCAGCAGCATGCACTGCCGTATGCACGCGCGCTGCTTCGCCAGTTGCGTGGCCCGATTGCGCAGCGGGCATTGCCGCAAAACAGCGTTCACGGGCCCTGATCTCCCGATGCTGCGCTGAATTGCGCGGCCAGAAAGTCGAGCAGCGCCCGCACGGCGGGCAGCAGGCCACGCCGCGAGGCGAATACCGCGTGGATGATCTCGGGCCGTGGCGCCCAGCCGGGCAGCACATGCCTGAGTTGGCCGATGGCGAACTGCGCGCGCACCATCATCATTGGCAATTGCACGATGCCCACTCCGGCGAGCGCCGCCTCGCGCAGCGCGTGCATGCTGGTGGACACCAGCCGCGGCTGGTGGCGCACCGCGGCGTGCGCGCCGTCCGGGCCGTGCAGATCCCACACCTGCGTCCCGCCCCATTGCGCGCCCAGCGCCAGACTGGGCAGACCGGCCAGATCCGCCGGGCTCTGCGGCAGGGGCTGGCCGGTGCGGGCGAGCAGGGCGGGGCTGGCGACCAGGCATTGCTGCCGGTCGGCCAGCACGCGCAGCGCCAGATCGCTGTCGTCCAGCGGAGCGGGACGCACGCGCAGCGCCACGTCGATGCCTTCGGCCACCACGTCCACGCGGCGGTTGGTGGCGTCGAGCTGGAGTTGCACCTGCGGGTAACGCAGCAGGAAGGCCGCCACCATCGCTCCCACCTGCGCGTCCAGCAGGGCGACGGGGCAGGTCATGCGCACCGTGCCGCAGGGCTCGGCATGGGTGCGGTCGATGGCCTCCTGTGCGGCGTCGGCCTCCACCAGCATGGCCTTGCAATGCGCGTAATAGGTCTGGCCGATGTCGGTGACCACAAAGCTGCGGGTGGTGCGCTGAATGAGCCGTGCGCCAAGTTGCGCTTCGAGCAGGGCAATGCGGCGACTGAGCCGCGACTTGGGCATGCGCAGCGCACGGCCCGCCGGGGCAAAGCCGCCGTGATCGACCACCTGGACGAAGTAATAGAGATCATTCAAATCGCGCATCGGCTTATTGTTCTACCAGAAGAACGATGAAGGCAAATATTGCGACTACAGAATCTGTGGTTCCAACTCTATTCTGTCGTCATTCGGAGCGTTTGCTCCGCCACAGGAGAAACACATGAAATCGATCCGCGGCGTTTACAGCGCCCCGCACCAGCACTGGGTTGGCGACGGCTTTCCGGTGCGCTCGCTGTTCAGCTACAGCAGCCACGGCGTACAACTCAGCCCCTTCCTGCTGCTCGACTACGCCGGCCCGGCGCAGTTCGCGCCTGCGGATAAGCCGCGCGGCGTGGGCGAGCACCCGCATCGCGGCTTCGAGACTGTGACCATCGTCTATCAGGGCGAGGTGGAGCACCGCGACTCCACCGGCGCTGGCGGCAAGATCGGCCCGGGAGATGTGCAGTGGATGACGGCGGCAGGCGGCATCCTGCACGACGAGTTCCACTCCCAGGCGTTCACCGAACGCGGCGGCACGCTGGAGATGGTGCAGCTCTGGGTCAACCTGCCCGCCAAGGACAAGATGTCG
>JAQTVS010000352.1 GCA_028706735.1 Thiomonas sp. | reverse complement strand
TGGACACGGAAACGCCCTGTTGCTCCGACAAGGCGCGAACCGAAGGCAGTCGCGCACCCGGTCGCAGCGAGCCCGACGCAGCCAGCCCGGCCAGCCGCTCGGCAAGGGTGAGGTAGAGCGGGGTGTCTGCATGGGAGGCTACCTTCTTGCATCATGGCAGAAATCGACGTGCGCCACACCATGCAGAGTGCAGGCGATTCGACCAGTACAGATCCAGGACAAATGATCATGTACCGGTACAGATCGCCGCATGCTGCATCTGTTTTGTTGGCGTGGCAATGCCTGCAGTGAGGTCATCGTCCACCCAAAATCATGCTACGTCCGCGCTACGCCAAAACCCATGTTGAACGACAACCTTCCTGCTCTGGCGCTGTTTGCCTTCGTCACTTCCGTCATGCCGGGTCCGAACAATCTGATGCTGCTGGCCTCTTGTGCGAACTTTGGCTCTCGCGCGTCGATTCCCCATCTGCTGGGAATCAGCTCCGGCGTGCTGATTCTGCTGGTCAGCGTGGGGCTGGGGCTGGTGGAGCGCGGATGATCTGTGCATTCAGTCTTTGAGCGCCGCCCCGTAGCCCTCATCGGCGACGGCCTTGGCCAGCGCTTCAGGCGCGGCGCTGCCCTGCACGGTGGCGCGGCCGCTGGCCAGATCGACCTGCGCGTCCTGCGTGCCGGGGACGGATTTGAGCGCCTTGGTGACGGCCGCGACGCAGTGGCCGCAACTCATGCCGGTGACTTGAAGTTGCACGGTATTCATGCGTGTTTCTCCTGTTGTGGTGGATGGGGATCAGGCGGGTTGGCCGAGGGCGTCGCGCACCTTCATCAGCTTTTCGCAGACTTCCTTGGCAATGGCGTGCACCTCGGGTTTGTCGATCAGGCCGAGCACCGAGGTGGGGTTCATGAAGTCGACCACGATCTGCTTGCTGGCCACATCTTCGCGCACCACCACATTGCACGGCAGCAGCGCGCCGATGTGGGGATCGAAGTCGAGCGCCTTCAGCGCGTAGCCCGGCGCGCAGGCGCCGAGGATGCGATAGGGCGGCCGGTCGACGCCGAGCTTGGCCTTGAGCGTGGCGGACACGTCGATGTCGCTGATGATGCCGAAGCCCTGCGCCTTCAGCGCCTCGGTGGTGCGGGTGATGGCGTCGTCGAAGGCACAGCAGGCTTGGGCGGAAAACACGATGGAGGGCATTTCTAAGCTCCTTTAGGGGGTGTGGATCAAGGCAGAGAGCGGCACTGATTGTGCCGATGAATCGGCCTGCGGTGCATGCCAGGGGGAAAGGCGTTTGAGTCGCAGGCTGTTGCCCAGCACGAAGACCGACGACAGCCCCATGGCCACTCCGGCCAGCATGGGATGCAGGTGTATGCCCCAGGGTGCAGCGACTCCAGCGGCCAGGGGAATGAGCACGATGTTGTAGGCAAACGCCCAGAACAGGTTGCCGTGGATGGTGCGCAGGGTGCGGCGGGCGGTGTCGATGGCGCTGGGCAGCGCGGCGAGGTCGCCGCGGGTCAGGCTGACGTCTGCAGCTTCGATGGCGACGTCGGTGCCGCTGGCCAGCGCCAGGCCCACATCGGCCTGGGCGAGTGCGGGGCCATCGTTCAGGCCTTCGCCGACGAAGGCCACGCGCCGCCCTTTCCCCTGCAGTTCGCTCACCACGCGGGCCTTGTCTTGCGGCAGCACCTCAGCATGGACGGAGACCCCCACGCTCGCATGCACTCGCTGCCCCCCGCGGGGGCTGCCCCCGCCTTGAGGCGGCTCGGCGGCGGGGGCGTCCTGAATGCCCAGCGCATCGGCGACGGCCTGCGCCGTGCGCCGGGCGTCGCCGGTGACCAGGGCGATGGCCAGGCCGCGCTGGCGCAGCGCCTGCACCACGGCGACGGCCTCGGGTTTGAGGGGATCGGAAATGCCCAACACAGCCACGCAGACGCCGTTCTGCGCCAGAAACACCGCGGTCTGGCCGTGCGCTTCGAGCGCGTCGGCTTGCGCAATCAAAGTGTCCAGCGAGATGCCTTCGCGCTGCATCAAGCGCCGTGCGCCGAGCAGCAGCGGCTGGCCGTCGAGCTTGGCGCGCACGCCGTAGCCGGGAATGGCGGCGAAGTCCTGCACGGCGGGAATGTCCAGCCCGCGCTGCTGGGCCGCGTCACGCACGGCGCGGGCCAGCGGGTGCTCTGAGTCGGCTTCCAGCGCGGCGGCCAGGCGCAGCGCTTCGTCGTCAGCGAGGGCGCTGTGCAGCGCGGTGAGCGCGGGTTTGCCCAGCGTCACGGTGCCGGTTTTGTCCAGCAGCACGGTGTCGATGCGGGAGAGCGCTTCCAGCGCCTCGCCCTTGCGGAACAGCACGCCCATTTCCGCCGCGCGGCTGCTGCCCACCAGAATAGCCGCCGGTGTGGCCAGCCCCATGGCGCAGGGGCAGGCCACCACCAGCACGGCGACCGCGGCAACCAGTGCGGCGCTCACGTCTCCGGTGAGCGCCAGCCAGATGGCGAAGCTGGCTGCGGCGATCAGCAGCACGACGGGCGTGAACACGGCCACCACCCGGTCGGCCACGCGCTGCACCGGCAGCTTGCCAGTCTGGGCGTTTTCCACCAGCCGCACGATCTGCGACAGCACGGTGTCCTTGCCCAGCGCGGTGGCTTCGATCACCAGCCGGCCTTCGGCGTTGACGGTGCCGCCCACCACCCGGTCGCCCAGCTTGCGGCGCACCGGCACGGCCTCGCCGGTGAGCATGGATTCATCCACATGACTGTCCCCTTCGACCACGCTGCCATCCACCGGCAGGCGCTCGCCGGGGCGCACCAGCACGCGGTCGCCGATGTGCAGCGCGGCGAGGCTGACTTGTTGCTCTGCGCCCTGCGCATCGAGCCGGGTGGCCTGTTTGGCCTGCAGCCCGAGGAGTTTGTGGATGGCGGTGGAGGCGCGGCCCTTGGCCAGTTCTTCCAGATACTTGCCCGCCAGAATCACCGCCACCACCACGGCGGCCGAGTCGAAATACACATGCCGCGACTCAGCGGCAAACCATTGCGGCGCCAGCAGCACCAGCGTGCTGTAAGCCCAGGCCGCGCCGGTGCCGGTGGCGACCAGCGAGTTCATGTCGGGCGATAGATGGCGATAGGCAATGGCGCCAGTGCGAAAGAATCGCCGCCCGGGGCCGAACAGCACGGCGCTGGTGAGTGCAAACTGCACCCAGTCCCAGAAGCGCGCAGCGCTCGGCAAAGGCGAGGCGCGCAACAGCGCGGCGTCAAGCGCGGGCCAGAGCATGGGCAACATCGAC
>JAQTVS010000351.1 GCA_028706735.1 Thiomonas sp. | reverse complement strand
CCCCCCCAGACGCCGAGTTGCTCTACGCCGAACTCCTCGCCCAGGTTCGCAGCACTGTGGCGGCGCAGGCCGAGCCGCCCTTGCTCATCGGCATCTATTCCGGCGGCGCCTGGCTGGCGCAACGGCTGCACGCCGACCTGCAACTCACGCAGCCCTACGGCGTGGTCTCTTCCACCTTTCACCGCGACGACTTCGCCACCCGCGGCCTGCACCCGAGCGCCAACCGCACCGCCTTGCCGGCGCCCATTGCCGACCGCGCCGTGCTGCTGATCGACGACGTGCTGCATACCGGCCGCACCACCCGCGCCGCCATCAACGAGCTGTTCGACTTCGGCCGTCCGGCGCGCATCGACCTGGCCGTGCTGGTCGATCGCGGCGGGCGAGAGCTGCCCATCTGCCCGCAGATCGCCGCCAGCACGCTCACCCTGCCCGGCCAGGTCTCGCTGGCGCTGCTGCGCGATGAAGACGTGTTAGAGGGCATCCGCTTCCGTTTCGATCTGGTGAACAAATAAACCGAGTCGGCCATGACCCGCGCCCACAACCCCCAACTCAACAAAAACGGCGAGCTGCGCCACCTGCTCACCCCGGAAGGCCTGCCGCGCGACGTGCTCACGCACATCCTCGACACCGCGCAGGGCTTTGTGAGCTTCGGCAGCCGCGAAGTGAAAAAGGTCCCGCTGCTGCGGGGCAAGAGCGTGTTCAACCTGTTCTTCGAGAACAGCACCCGCACCCGCACCACCTTTGAAATCGCGGCGCAACGCCTCTCGGCCGACGTGTTCAACCTCGACATCCAGCGCTCTTCCACCTCCAAGGGCGAGAGCCTGCTCGACACCATCGCCAACCTGGAGGCGATGGACGCGGATGTGTTCGTCGTGCGCCATGCCGACAGCGGCGCGCCCTTTCTCATCGCCCAGCACACTCCCCCGCATGTGCACATCGTCAACGCCGGTGATGGCCGCCATGCCCACCCCACCCAGGGCCTGCTGGACATGTACACCATCCGGCATTTCAAAGGCGACTTCAACAATCTCACCGTGGCCATCGTCGGCGACATCGTGCATTCGCGCGTGGCGCGTTCGGCCATTCACGCCCTCACCACGCTGGGCGCCGCAGAGGTGCGCGCCGTCGGCCCCAAGACCCTGGCGCCCGACAATCTGCGCGACATGGGCGTGCGCGTCTGCCACGACATGGCCGAGGGCATCCGCGGCGCCGACGTCATCATGATGCTGCGCTTGCAGAACGAGCGCATGTCGGGCGCGCTGCTGCCGTCCGCGCATGAATTCAACATGACCTACGGCCTCACGCCCGAGCGCCTGGCACTGGCCCAGCCCGATGTCATCGTCATGCATCCCGGCCCCATCAATCGCGGCGTCGAGATTGACAGCGCCGTGGCCGATGGCCCGCGCAGCGTCATCCTCGATCAGGTGCGTTTCGGCATCGCCGTGCGCATGGCCGTGCTGTCCATCGTCGCCTCCACGGAAAGCCCAGCATGAGCACCACGCAACTTCTGATCCGCGGCGGCCGCCTCATTGATCCTCTGCGCGGGCTCGATGCCGAGGGCGATATCGCCATCTCCGGCGAGCGCATCGTCGCTGTGGGCAAAGCCCCCGAAGGCTTCACCCCCGACCAGACGCTCGACGCGCATGGCCTCCTCGTTCTGCCCGGCCTCATCGACCTCTGCACCCGCCTGGGCGAGCCCGGCTATGAACACGAAGGCATGCTGGAGACCGAACTGGGCGCGGCGCTGGCCGGCGGCGTCACCCGCGTGGTCTGCTCGCCCGACACCGACCCCGTGCTCGACGAACCCAGCCTGGTGGAAATGCTGCGCTGGCGCGCCCGCCGCATCAAAAGCGCCCGCGTCTATCCGCTCGGTGCGCTCACCAAAGGCCTCAAGGGCGAACGCCTGAGCGAAATGGCCGAACTCACCCGGGCGAGCTGCATCGGCTTCTCCCAGGCCGACACCCCCGTGGCCGACACCAAAGTGCTCTACAGCGCCATGCAGTACGCCAGCACATTCGGCTACAAGGTCTGGCTGCGCGCGCAAGACGCCTCGCTCAGCCGCGGCGGCATCGCCGCCAGCGGCGCCTATGCCCAGCGCCTGGGCCTGAGCGGCGTACCGGTCATGGCCGAAACCGTGGCCCTGCACACCCTGTTCGAACTCATGCGCGGCACCGGCTGCGCCGTGCATGTGAGCAAGCTCTCCAGCGCCGCCGGGGTGGCGCTGGTGCGCCAAGCCAAGGCCGAAGGGCTGCCGCTCACCTGCGACGTGTCGATCAACAACCTGATGCTCACCGATCTGGACATCGGCTACTTCGACGCCCGCGCCCGGCTCGACCCGCCGCTGCGCCAGAGCAGAGACCGCGACGCCCTGCGCGCCGCCCTTGCCGACGGCGCCATCGACGCGCTCTGTTCGGATCACACCCCCATCAGCGCCGACGACAAGACCCAGACCTTCGCCGATGCCGCGCCCGGCGCCACCGGGCTGGAGCTGCTGCTGTCCACCGCGCTGCAGTTCGCGGCCGACAGCGGCCTGCCGCTGGTGCAGGCGCTGGGCTGCGTGGGCCACCGCGCCGCCCGCGCCGCAGGCCTGCCCCCCGCCACTTTGGAAGTAGGCGCCGCGGCGGAGTGCATCCTCGTCGATCCGCAGGCCCGCTGGCGCGCCACCCCGGACGCCCTGCAAAGCCAGGGCCGCCACACCCCTCTGGCCGAACAAGAACTGCCCGGCCGCGTGCGGCACGCCGTGATCGACGGCCGCGTGGTGTGGAGCGCGCAGCCCGTCGCCACTCCTGCATGAACCCGGCGCAGGCGCCCGCCGCAAACCTGCCAGCGCTGCCCGCCCAGATGCCGGCGCCGGTGCTGCGCCGTATCAGCGCGCCGGTGCGTTTCGCCACCCGGCTGACCCGGCTCAGCGCCCACGCCCTGCGCGGCCAGCGCATCTTGCGTCACCTGTTTCCCCAGCTCGACGCGGCTGGAAAACAGCAACAGATCCGCGACTGGTCCGCCGAGCTGCTGCGGCTCAGCGGCCTTGAATTGCGCGTCAACGGCGCCCCGCTGCAAACTCCGTCACTCCTGGCCGCCAACCATGTGTCGTGGATCGACATCTTCGCCATCAACGCCGTGCAGCCTGTGCGCTTCGTCTCCAAGTCCGAGGCGGCGCAATGGCCCCTCATCGGCCCCCTGGTGCGCGGCGTGGGCACGCTGTTCATCGAGCGCGAGCGCGCGCAAGACGTGGTGCGCGTCATCCACCAGATGGCGCAATGCCTGCAAGATGGCGA
>JAQTVS010000042.1 GCA_028706735.1 Thiomonas sp. | reverse complement strand
GGCGCTGGTGCGCTACTCGCAGCAGGCCGATCTGCAGCGCGACAAGGACAATCTTCAGCGCGACAGCGAGTGGGCGCAGCAGCGCATCAGCCTTGACCTCACGCTCGCTCAGGATCAGGTGCAAGCCATCGCCAACAACCTGTCCCTGCACGACAACCGCGCCGGGCCCTTCGATGTTCAGGCGCTGCGTTTGCTGCGGCGCTATCCGCAAATTTTGCTGGTGTATTACGCCCATACCGACGGCACGGTAGTGTTCAAAAAGGGCAATCCCAATCTGGCCACCGAGCAACTCGCGGCCCTGGTCGGCAAAACCCTTCAACGCGCCAACAGCCTGCAACTCGTGCAGCAGGCATTGATCAGCCAGCGCACCGCCTACTCCACGCCGTTCAAAAGCGTGGACAACGGCTGGCTGTTGGAAACCGCCACGCCGGTGATGCGCAACGACGAACTCGCCGGGGTCGTCGGTTTGGTGTATTCGGTCGACGGCATTTTGCGCAATTCGGTGCCCGAAGACTTGAGCGCCAGCTACGCGGTGTCCCTGCTGGGCGGCAACAGCCAGTTGCTGGTCAGCGCATCTAGCCAGCCGATCCGCGACAAGGCGCTGCAATACCGCGCCCCGCTGCCGCCGTTCGAGCCGGGACTGGTGCTGCAGGTCAGCAGTTACCGCAGCAGTCCGAGCTGGACGACCAAGGGCTTGTACTGGAGCGTCTTCTTGCTCTCGGCGCTCACGCTATGGACCTTGCTGACGAGCTGGAACCAACTGCGCCAGCGCCTGAGCGCGCAAGAAGCGCTGACGCGTGAAACCGCCTTCCGCCGCGCCATCGAGAACTCGCTCTCTACCGGCATGCAGGCGGTGGACATGCAGGGGCGCATTCAATATGTGAACCTGTCGTTCTGCCGCATGACCGGGTTTGAAGACAGCGATCTGATCGGCAGCCAGCCGCCCTACCCCTACTGGCCGTCACAACAAGGGGCGGAAATGGCGCTGGCCATTCAGCAAAGCCTCGATGGCCTCGCCCCGCCCTCCGGGTTCGCGCTGAAAATCCGCCGCAAGAACGGCAGCGAGTTCGACGCCCGGGTCTATGTCTCCCCGCTGATTGATGTGCGCGAAAAGCAGACCGGCTGGATCATGTCGGTCACCGACATCACCGAGCCGACCCGCATCCGCCAGGAACTCGCCGCATCGCACGAGCGCTTCGTCGCCGTGCTGGAAGGGCTGGACGCGGCGGTGTCGGTGATCTCGCTGGGCACCGAGGAGCCGCTGTTCGCCAACAAGCTCTACCGCCAGTGGTTTGGCGCGTCGGTGCATGGCCACCTCATGCTCAACGGCGGGCAGCTCACCTCGGTGGCCGACGACGATCACACCGACACGGTGGATTCCTTCGCCGGGCTGCCGGCCGACGAAATCCTCGACGGCCACTCCAATGCCCACGAAACCCATGTCGAAGCCCTCGACCGCTGGTTCGACGTGCGCCAGCGCTATATGCAATGGGTGGACGGCCGCGTGGCGCAACTGCTGATCGCCACCGACATCACCCCGCGCAAGCGCGCCGAAGACACCGCGCGCAAGCAGGAAGAAAAAGCGCAGATCACCAGTCGCCTGATCACCATGGGCGAGATGGCCTCGTCACTGGCGCACGAGCTCAACCAGCCGCTCACCGCCATCAGCAACTACACCTCGGGCATGATCGCCCGCGTCAAGACCCACGGCATGGCGCAGCACGAGCTGGTGGACGCGCTGGAGAAAACCGGGCGGCAGGCGCAGCGCGCTGCCGGGGTCATCAAGCGGGTGCGCGATTTCGTAAAGAAAAGCGAGCCCGCGCGCGTGTCCTGCCGGGTGCAGGACATCGTGCGCAACACCCTGGAGCTGGCCGACATCGAACTCACACGCCGCAACGTGCGGCTGCTCAACTTCGTCGCCCCCGGCATTCCCACGCTGTACGCCGATCCGATTCTGATCGAGCAGGTGCTGCTCAATCTGCTGCGCAACGCCGCCGAATCGGTGGACAAGGCCGGACGCCAGGGTAATCTGCGCAGCATTGAACTCAAAGTGCTGTCCAACGTCGAGCGCGTGACCTTCTCGGTCAAGGATCACGGCACCGGCATTGACGACGCCGTGATGGAGCGCCTGTTCGAAGCCTTCTACACCACCAAGGCCGAAGGCCTGGGGATCGGCCTGAACATCTGCCGCTCCATCATCGAGTATCACCAGGGCCGCCTATGGGCCGAGAATTACTACAATCAACAGCAGATTGCTGGTTGCATTTTCAGCTTCACACTGCCGCTTGGCGCACCCAAGGCGCGCCTTCAGCCCCCCGCGCCGCCGGGCGACAACGCGCATCCAGACTTCCTTCCCTCCCGCTTCTGAACCGACCCCAAGCGCATGAAAACAGCAAACAAAGGTACCGTGTATGTGGTGGATGACGACGAAGCCGTGCGCGATTCACTGCAATGGCTGCTCGAAGGCAACGACTACCGCGTGCGCTGCTTCGAGTCCGCCGAGGGCTTTCTGACCCGCTTCGATCCGCGCGAAATCGCCTGCCTCATCGTGGACGTGCGCATGCCCGGCATGAATGGCCTCGAACTGCAGGACGAACTCCTGCGCCGCGGCTGCACCATGCCGCTGGTGTTCATCACCGGCCACGGCGATGTGCCGATGGCGGTGGACACGATGAAAAAGGGTGCGATCGACTTCATCGAAAAACCGTTCAACGAAGTCGTGCTGCGCGATCTGGTCGACCGCATGCTGCAAAAAGCCCGGCTCGACGCCGAGCAGCAGCAGGCCCAGGCCAGCCGTGGCGCGTTGCTCGGGCGGCTCACCGCCCGCGAATCGCAGGTGCTCGAACGCATCGTCGCCGGACGGCTGAACAAGCAGATCGCCGACGACCTGAACATCAGCATCAAGACGGTTGAGGCGCACCGCGCCAACATCATGGAAAAGCTCAGCGTCAGCACCGTGGCCGATCTGCTCAAGATCGCGCTGGGCTCGTTGAAATAGAACACCGCAATCGCCTTCCCGCACACGCCCGCCGCTGCGGGCGTGTGCGTTTCCAGCCCCCCTCCAGCCTCCTTTTAACCGCACGCCCCATGACAGCCCAACGCATCGACGGCCTTGCCCTCTCCGCCCAAATCCGCACCGAGGTCGCACTGCGCGTGCACGCCTGCAGCGCCGCCGGCCATCAGCCGGGCCTGGCGGTCATTCTGGTGGGGGACAACCCCGCCAGCCAGGTCTATGTGCGCAACAAGATCAAGGCTTGCGAGCAGACTGGCATCCACTCGGTGCTGGAACAGCATCCGGCTGATCTGACTGAAGCGGCATTGCTGGCACGCATCGACGCGCTCAACACTGACCCGGCGATTCACGGCATTCTGGTGCAACTGCCGCTGCCCAAACACATCGACGCGCACAAGGTGATCGAGGCCATCTCGCCCGACAAAGATGTGGACGGCTTTCACGTCGCCAGCGCCGGAGCGCTGATGGTGGGCCAGCCCGGCTTCAAGCCCTGCACGCCGTATGGCTGCATGAAGATGCTTGAATCCATCGGCCTGCGCGATCTGCGCGGCAAGACCGCCGTCGTGGTCGGCCGCTCGAACATCGTGGGCAAGCCCATGGCGTTGATGCTGCTGGCGGCCAACGCCACGGTGACCATTGCGCACAGCGGCACCGCAGACCTGGCCGCTGTTTGCCGCCAGGCCGACATTCTGGTTGCCGCAGTCGGGCGCGAAAATCTGATCACCGCCGATATGGTCAAGCCCGGCGCCGTGGTCATCGACGTGGGCATGAACCGCAACGCCGAAGGCAAGCTCTGTGGCGATGTCGACTTCGCCGGGGTCAGCGAGGTGGCTGGATGGATCACCCCGGTGCCCGGCGGCGTCGGCCCCATGACCATTGCCATGCTGCTGGTCAATACCCTGGAGTCGTGCGAACGCGCGCGCGGCAACCCATAATCGAATGCACTTGCATCCCGCCTTGCTCAGAACTCCATGACCACCTCCCTGCCTGCCAACAACCCGCTGTGTGACTTTCGCGACCTGCCCGATTACGCCGCGGTCAAGCCCGAGCACATCGAGCCCGCGCTCGACGCCCTGATCCACGCCGCCGAGCAAACCCTGGAGCTGGTCACCGCGCCGGACACGCCGCCCACCTGGAACGCCGTCATCGAGCCGCTGGAGCGCGCCACCGAACACCTCGGGCGCGCCTGGGGCGTGGTCGGCCACCTCAACGCCGTGGCCGACACGCCGGAACTGCGCGCCGCCTACAATGCCATGCTGCCGCGCGTCACCGAGTTCTGGACCCGCCTGGGGCAGAACGCGGGCCTGCTGCGCCAATATCAGGCGCTGCACGATGCCGCCGATTTTTCCCGCCTCAGCCCCACCCGGCAGCGCATCATCCTCCACGCCTTGCGCGACTTCCGCTTGAGCGGCGCGCTGCTGGAGGGACAGGCGCGGACGCGTTACGCCGAGATTCAGGAGCGTCTTGCCGCGCTCAGCCAAACCTTCTCCGAACATGTGCTCGACGCCACCGCAGCCCATGCCGAATATGTAGGAGAAGACGAGATCGCCGGCATTCCTGCCGATGTGCTGCAAGCCGCGCGCGAGGCAGCGCAGCGCGATGGGCGCGACGGCTGCAAATTCACCCTGCACTATCCGTCCTACATGCCCGTGCTGCAGCACGGCGAGCACCGCCCGCTGCGCGAACGCCTCTACCGCGCCTACGTCACCCGCGCGAGCGAACTGGGCGACGCGCAATTCGACAACTCGGCGGTCATGGCCGAGATCCTCGCCTTGCGCGACGAAGAAGCGCACCTGCTCGGCTACACCAATTACGCCGAAGTGTCGCTGGTGCCCAAGATGGCCGATACGCCGCAGCAGGTCATGCACTTCCTTCGCGACCTCGCCGCACGCGCCCGCCCCTTTGCCCAACGCGACCTCGACACCCTGCGCGCCTTCGCCCGCGAGCATCTCGGCATGGAACACCTCGAAGCCTGGGATCTGTCCTGGGCATCAGAAAAACTCCGGCAATCACATTACGCCCTGTCCGAGCAGGAAGTGCGGCAATACTTCACCCTGCCCACAGTCATCGCGGGGCTGTTTCGCGTCATCGAAACCCTGTTCAACGTGCGTTTGCACAAGAGGGAAGGCGAGATTCACGCCTGGCACGCCGATGCCGAGCTGTATCGCATCGAAAACGCCGACGGGCAGGTCGTCGGCCAGTTTTACCTCGACCTGTACGCCCGCGACGGCAAGCGCTCGGGCGCCTGGATGGATCATGTGCGCTCGCGCTGGCTGCGCGCGGACGGCACGCTGCAAACCCCTGTGGCCACGCTCACCTGCAACTTCCCGTCGCCAGTCGGCGGCAAGCCCGCACTGCTCAGCCACGACGATGTGCAGACCCTGTTCCACGAGTTCGGCCACGGCCTGCATCACATGCTCACCCAGGTGGACGACATCGCCGTCTCGGGCATCTCCGGTGTCGAGTGGGACGCAGTGGAACTGCCCAGCCAACTGATGGAAAACTTCTGCTGGGAATGGGACGTGCTGCGCTTTCTCACCAAGCATGTTGACACCGGCCAGCCCATGCCGCGCGCCCTGTTTGACAAAATGCTCGCCGCGAAAAACTTCCAGTCCGGCATGCAGACCCTGCGCCAGGTCGAGTTCTCTCTGCTCGACATGCGCCTGCACCACGATCTCCAGTCGTTCAACGCGGCCGCCATCGAAGCCCTGGTGGAACAAAACCGCCAGGAAATCGCCGTCCTGCAACCGCCGCCCTTCAACCGCTTCGTCTGCAGCTTCTCGCACATCTTTGCCGGAGGCTATGCCGCCGGCTATTACAGCTACAAATGGGCGGAAGTGCTGTCGGCGGACGCTTACGAGCGCTTTGAAGAAGAAGGTCCGCTCAGTCCGTCCGTGGGCCAGAGCTACCAGCAAGCCATCCTCGCAGTGGGCGGCAGCCGCGACGCCATGGAGTCGTTCAAGGCCTTTCGCGGCCGCGAGCCGCGCATCGACGCCCTGCTCCGCCACGGCGGCATGAGCGCGCAGGCCGCGTGAACGCTCAGCGCCGCAGCGCGGTGTGGCAAAAACACCGCGCTGCGGCGCCAGGGCGCGCAGAGTCATGGCACACTTGCAGCTTGATGCCCAACCCGCTGCACACCCAAATGAAACGCCCGAACCGCTCCGCCATTGTGTTGCCCGCCGCTGTCGGGCTCTGCCTGTGGGCGGCAAGCCCCGCGTGGGCGATCTACAAAATCGTCGGCCCGGACGGCTCCGTCACCTTCAGCGATGTGCCGCCCAGCACCGTGCAGGGCAAGAACGTGCAGTCCCTCGCTGCGGGCGGCAGCGCCATTTCTCAAAACAAGTTCGAGGGCTTTCCGTCGGCGCTGCGCGAAGCCGCGCGCAAATATCCGGTCACCCTTTACACCGCACCGCAATGCGACGCCTGTGACGCCGCGCGCTCCTTCCTGCAGCAGCGCGGCATTCCCTTTGTGGAAAAGACCATCACGAGCAACGCCGACATCAAGGCATATAAGGCGTTGTCTGGCGGCAGTGATCGACTGCCCTTCATCGCCATCGGCGGCGCCAAGCTGCCGGCTGGCTTCAGTTCCAGCAATTGGGGCATCGCCCTCGACGCGGCCGGCTACCCAAAGACCAACGTCTTGCCGCGCATTTATGTGAACCCCCAGCCCGCCGCGCTGGTTCCGCCGCCCGCCGTCAAAAAAGACGCTGCGTCGAACGCAGCGAGCGGCCCGTCCGAACCCACGGTGCTGCCGCCCCCCAACCCGAACGCGCCGAAAGGCTTTCAGTTTTAACGCACGCGGCGCGGGTCAGCCGCGGTCAGAGAAAGTCGCGCCGCTCCACGCCGGCCGGCGTTCCCACCAAGGCCACGTTGGCGCCGCGCAGGGCGAACAACCCAACCGTGACCACACCCGGAATCTGATTGACACGGGTCTCGAAATCGCGCGGCTGGCTGATTTGCAGGCCATGCACATCGAGAATCAGATTTCCGTTGTCAGTGATATAGCCTGTGCGTTCGCGCGGATCGCCGCCCAGGGCGCGCAAGCGGCGCGCCACCAGTTCGCGCGCCATCGGCACCACCTCGACCGGCAGCGGAAACTTGCCCAGCACCGGAACCAGCTTGCTCTGATCGACAATGCAGATGAAGCGCTCGGCCGCCTCCGCAATGATCTTCTCGCGGGTCAGCGCCCCGCCGCCGCCTTTGATCATGGCGCCGGAAGCGTCAATCTCGTCCGCCCCGTCCACATAGACCGAGAGCTGCCCGACCGCGTTAAGGTCGAACACGGTGATGCCATGCGCCCGCATGCGCTCTGTGGAACGCTCGGAACTCGATACCGCGCCCTTGATCTGGCTCTTGATTTCCGCCAGTGCGTCAATAAAAAAATTCACCGTCGAGCCGGTGCCCACACCAATGATTTCGCCGCGCGGCACCTGGGTCAACGCTGCTGCGGCAACCTGCTGTTTGAGTTCGTCTTGCGTCATTTCGGGTCTTCACGAAAAATGTCAGTCTTCATTATCGCCGCCTGCGGTTGAACGCAGCGGCCCGCCCCTCTCTCATGCCTCTCTCCTATCCGCTGATTCGCCCAATTTTGTTCCGCCTCAATCCAGAATGGGCGCATCACCTCACGCTGAGTGGCATCCGTCTGGCACATTCCGCCGGGCTGTCGATCCTCTATGCCCACCCGCCGGTCAGCGACCCCGTGGAATTGTTCGGCCTGCGCTTTGCCAATCGCGTCGGACTCGCTGCCGGGCTGGACAAAAACGGCGATGCCATCGACGCCCTGGCGGCAATGGGCTTTGGCTTCATTGAAGTGGGAACGGTCACACCACGGGCGCAGCCCGGCAACCCCGCACCGCGCATGTTCCGCCTGCCGCAGGCGCAGGCGCTGATCAATCGCATGGGGTTCAACAACGAGGGACTCGACGTCTTTTTGCGCAATGTGCGCCGCAGCCATCGCCCCGTTCCGATTGGCCTGAATATCGGCAAGAACGCCAGCACGCCGGTCGAGCAGGCGCTCGACGACTATCGCCTCGGTCTGCAGGGGGTTTACTCCCATGCAGACTATGTCAGCATCAATATTTCCTCGCCCAACACACGCAACCTGCGGCAGCTGCAGCAGGACACCGCACTGCACGCCTTGCTCAAGGGTCTGTCTGACACACGCGAACAACTGCGCCAGCAGCATGGCCGGCATGTGCCCATGCTGCTGAAAATCGCGCCCGATCTGGAAGACAGTGACATCGACATGATTGCCGATCAGTTGCTGGAGCACGGCCTCGATGGCGTCATCGCCACCAACACAACGGTCGCGCGCAGCGGCGTGGCGGGTCTGGACCATGCGGAGGAGGCAGGCGGCTTGAGCGGTGCGCCGGTGCGCGCAGCGTCCACACGGGTGATCGCCCGCCTGCGCCAGCGCCTGGGGCGCGGCTTTCCGATCATCGGCGTGGGTGGAATTCTGCGTGGAGAAGACGCAGTGGAAAAGCTGCGCGTCGGCGCCGATCTGGTGCAGCTCTACACCGGCCTGATCTATCGCGGCCCCATCCTGGTGAGGGAATGCGCTTCCGCTATGGCGCGGGAGGCCAGCCAAGGCGGCGCGGCGTCGATGTCACCCTGAGCGGGTGTGCAAAACCAATGCGCAAAAAAAAGAGCGCCTGCAAAGCAAATTTGCAGACGCTCTTTGTTACTGGGTGATTATTTCTGCTTCAAACGGGTTTTGTTGGCCGTGATGTGCTCGTAAATTTCGCGAGAACGCTGAGAGAGCGGCCTGCCGAACCCCTCGCGCCAGGGCGAGGACACTTTCACTTGCGGACGCTTGCGGAAAGTGGAAGCCACTTCTTCTGCGTTTTGCATCATCAAATCCCAGGGATCTGCAGATTTTGTTGTGGTGGAGGAGTTTGACTCATCGAGTTCAACACCGTTGGTTTTGCCTGTGGTCGTCGCTTTTGCCACGTTTACCCCTCTGATGGAACTGTGGAACAACTCTGTCTGCCGCATACCACATGCAACAGATAAATTGCCCCGTTAAACACCTATAAATTATAACCGGAAGTATGCTCCAGCGCCCGTTACGCAAGTAGGAAAATCACCGCAGACAGGCGTCCATGCGCCGCAGGACGGTTTCGCGCGACAGCAGCGCCAGCACGGCATCAACCGCAGGAGTCTGCTCCCGCCCTGTCACCATCAGTCGGACTGGCATGGCGAGTTGGGGCATTTTGAGGCCATGTTGCTTGAGCACTGCCTTGAATGCACCGCTGATCGCTTCACGCGACCACTCGGGCAATGCAGCGAGGTGCGCCCGCAGGTCCATGGCAGCCGCCTTTCCCTGCTCGCCGAGATGCGGCGCCAGTGCTGCGGCATCCGGCGCGGCGGGGCGGTAAAACAGCAGGGTTTGCTGCGCCAGTTCGTGAATGGTCTGGGCACGATCGCGCAGCAGCCCGCACACTGCGGACAGATCGGGCGTGTCGGTTGCAACACCGTCTTTGTCCAGCAGGGGGCGCACCAGCGCGGCCAGCGTCTCAGGTGGCGTGTGCTTGATGTAATGGGCGTTGATCCAGCGGAGCTTGGCTTCGTCGAACTGCGCCGGAGAACTGCCAAGGTGGTCGAGGTCGAACCACTCCAGAAACTGCGCTCGCGAAAAAATTTCTGCGTCGCCATGCGACCAACCCAGTCGCGCCAGATAGTTGACCACGGCCTCGGGCAGATAACCCTCATCGCGGTATTGCAGCACGCTCTTGGCGCCGTTGCGCTTGGACAGCTTTTCGCCCTGGTCATTAAGCACCGTGGGCAGATGGGCATAGCGCGGCGGCTTGGCGCCAAGCGCCTGAAAAATGTGCAACTGGCGCGGCGTATTGTTGACGTGGTCGTCCCCGCGAATGACATCGGTGATGGCCATATCGATGTCGTCCACCACCACGCAGAAGTTGTAGGTCGGCGTGCCGTCCGGGCGCGCTACGACCAGATCGTCGAGCTCGTCGTTGCGGATCTCGACGCGGCCTTTGACAAAGTCGTGCCAGGCGACCACCCCAGTGGTCGGCGTCTTGAAACGCCACACCGGCTGCACCCCTTCGGGAATCGGCGGAAGAATCTTGCCCGGCTCGGGCCTCCAAGTGCCGTCGTAGCGCGGCTTCTGCTTTGCTGCAAGTTGGCGCTCGCGCAGCGCGTCGAGATCGGCTGTGGACATATAGCAGGGATAGACCAAGCCGGCCTGCCGCAACTGCGCCAGCACGTCGCGGTAACGCGGCATGCGTTGCATCTGGTAGTACGGGCCCTCGTCATAGTCCAGGCCGAGCCAATCCATCGCTTGCAGAATGACCTGCACAGCCTCGTCTGACGAGCGCTCGGTGTCCGTGTCTTCAATGCGCAGGATGAAATCGCCGCCATGATGCCGGGCGAACGCCCACGGATACAACGCCGAGCGGATATTGCCCAGATGGATGAAGCCGGTCGGGCTGGGTGCAAAGCGGGTGCGGACGCGGTGAGATGGAGTGGACATGGGAGAATGGTTTAAGCGCCTGTGCAGGCAATCAATCAAGCATACGGAGCATCAATCCAGGGTATCCAGACCCCGGGCCAGATCGCGTTTGAGATCGGCCAGATCTTCCAGGCCGACCGCCAGACGGATCAACCCCTGGCCGATGCCAGCAGACTGCCGCTGCTCTTCCCGCAGGCGGCCATGGGTTGTGGTGGACGGATGGGTGATGGTGGTCTTGGTGTCGCCCAGATTGGCGGTGATGGAACAGATGCGCGTCTGGTCGATGACGTGAAAGGCGCGCACCCGCGCCTGCTCGGCCTGCGCAGCCTTGAGCGCGAAAGACAGCACGGCGCCGCCCGTCTTTTGCTGGCGCATGGCCAAGGCATGTTGCGGATGCGAGGCCAGCCCCGGATAGAACACGCGCTCGACTGCCGGATGCGCCTGCAGCCATTGCGCCATGTCCAGCGCCGCCGCGCTGTGCGCCGCCATGCGCACGCCCAGAGTTTCCATGCCCTTGAGCACCACCCAGGCATTGAAGGGCGAGAGCGACATGCCCACGGTGCGTTGCACGGGCAGCAGCTTGTCGTGGAGGGGCGCAGCGCGGCCACACACGGCGCCAGCGATCACCCGGCCCTGGCCGTCGAGGTATTTTGTGCCGGAATGGATCACCCAATCGGCGCCGAACGCCAGCGGGCGCTGCAGTGCGGGCGAGCAGAAGCAGTTGTCCACCACCAGTTCCGCACCAGCGCCGTGCGCCAGGTCGGCCAGCGCGGCGATGTCGCACACTTCGGTCAGCGGATTGGACGGCGTTTCGGCAAACAGCAGGCGCGTGTTGGGGCGCAATGCGGCGGCCCACTGCGCCACATCGGTCTGTGACACAAACGTGGTCTCCACGCCAAAACGCGCCAGTTCGCGCCCGAACAGGTTGATCGTCGAGCCGAACACGCCTTGTGAGCAGACAACATGATCGCCCGCCTTGAGCGTCGCCATGGCCAGCAGCAGGATGGCTGCCATGCCGCTGCCCGTGGCCATGCAACCTTCGGCGCCTTCGAGCGCGGCCAGACGCCGCTCGTAGCTCGATACCGTGGGATTGGAAAAACGCGAATAGACAAATCCGTCCTGCTCCCCGGCAAACCGCGCGGCAGCCGTGGCGGCATCTGGATGAACGAAGCTGCTGGTGAGAAACAGCGCCTCGCTGTTTTCGCCGTACTGGGAAGGGGCCAGCGCCTCGCGCACGGCCAGGGTCTCCAATCCAAGCGGCGCACTGTCATCTTGCGCGTTCATGTCGCCTGGCCCTGCTCTTCGGCGCCCTGCAAACTCAGACGGCCGGTATTGGGCTCGATGCCGTCCGCCGCACGATTGCGGCCTTCATCTTGCGGCAGGGTGCCTGCGATATAGCAGCCGTCAAAGCACGACGCCTCGAACTCGGCGATCGCCGGGTTGATTTCGCGGATCACCCGCTTCATGGCGTCAAGGTCCTGGTACACCAGCACGTCCGCGCCGATGATCCGGCGAATCTCCTCCACGGTGCGGTTGTGCGCCACCAGCTCGGCGCCGGTTGGCATGTCGATGCCGTAGATATTGGGATAGCGCACCGGCGGCGCCGCCGAGGCCAGATAGACCTTGCGCGCGCCGGCTTCGCGGGCCATTTGCACGATTTCGCGGGAGGTGGTGCCGCGCACGATGGAATCGTCCACCAGCAGCACATTGCGGCCGGCAAACTCCTGGCCGATGGCGTTGAGCTTTTGCCGCACCGACTTCTTGCGCACCGCCTGTCCGGGCATGATGAACGTCCGGCCCACATAGCGGTTTTTCACAAAGCCTTCGCGGTAAGGCCGCCCGAGCTTGTGCGCCAGTTGCATCGCCGAGGGGCGGCTGGACTCGGGGATGGGAATGACCACGTCGATTTCACTGGGCGGCAGCACCGAAATGACCCGCTGCGCCAGGGTTTCGCCCATGCGCAGGCGGGCGCGATATACCGACACGCCATCAAGCACCGAGTCCGGCCGCGCAAGATAGACATACTCGAATATGCAGGGATTGAGCTGCTGCGCAGCGGCGCATTGCTCGGAGTGCGGGCGGCCTTGCAGATCGATGAAGATTGCTTCGCCCGGCGCGATGTCGCGCTCGAACTTATAGCCTGCGCCTTCAAGCGCCACCGACTCGCTTGCCACCATGATTTCTTCACCATCGGCCGACGTGCCAAAGCACAGCGGGCGAATGCCGTAAGGATCGCGGAACGCCAGCAGCCCATGCCCGGCAATCAGCGCGACAACGGCATACGAACCGCGCAGACGCTGATGCACCGCATGCACCGCGGCAAAAATGTCAGCAACCGACAGCGGCAGTCCATGCGTGCGGCGCTCCAGCTCATGCGCCAGCACGTTGATCAGCACCTCGGTGTCCGACTCGGTGTTGATATGGCGATGATCGACGGTGAACAGCTCGCGCTTGAGCGCCACGGCATTGATCAGATTGCCGTTGTGCGCCAGCACCAGGCCAAACGGCGCGTTGACGTAGAACGGCTGCGCTTCCTCCTCGCTCTCGGCATTGCCCGCGGTGGGGTAGCGCACTTGGCCGATGCCGTAATTGCCCGGCAGCGAGCGCATATTGCGGGTGCGGAACACATCGCGCACCATGCCGCGCGCCTTGTGCATATACAACTTGGAACCCGACCCGGTGACGATGCCCGCCGCGTCCTGGCCGCGATGCTGCAACAGCAGCAGCGCGTCATACAACAGCTGGTTCACGGGTTGCTGGGAAATGACACCGACGATGCCGCACATGGGAGTGGTCTTTCAGGGAAAAATATGGCGAATTCAACGCTGCGGCGGGTGGTTCCCA
>JAQTVS010000350.1 GCA_028706735.1 Thiomonas sp. | reverse complement strand
GAGCCTTTGAGTGCGGATTTCGACGGCGCCGCGCTCTGCCGCGCGCTGCGGGGGCGCAGCGCGGCCATCAAGCTGCTGCTGCTGTCGCAGCACATCGTTGCCGGCATCGGCAACATCTACGCCTGCGAAGCGCTGTTTCGCGCCCGCATCGACCCGCGCACGCCCGCCTCGCATTTGCGGCCTGCCGATTGCCAGCGGCTGGCCGCCGCCGTGCGCGACACCTTGCAGCAGGCCGTGGCGCTGGGCGGCAGCAGCCTGCGCGACTTCGCCCACAGCGACGGCGAGCTCGGCTACTTCCAGATGCAGGCGCAGGTCTATGGCCGAGCGGGCCAGCCCTGTCGCATCTGCGCCACGCCCATCCAGCAGATCGTGCAGGGGCAGCGCAGCACCTATTTCTGCCCCAAGTGCCAAAAAGTTCTCAGAGCAAAGTCCAGATAGGAAATCGCTGATCGAAATTCAGGGACGGCTGTGTTTTACTTTCGTTCACAGTGAACCACTCGCCTGATGCGAAGCCGCGATGAATCCGCAAGTCGAAGCCCCCATCCTCACCGCCGGTCTGTTTGACTACGCCGAATGGCGCGCAGAGCGTCTGCAGCGCGTCAAGTCCCTGCTGGCCTGGCTCGATGAAACCGGACTGCAGCTCGACCAGTCGCGTCCGCTGCTGCAGCAGCAGATCACCCGCCTCGACAACGACCGCATGACCCTGGCCTTCGTCGCCGAGTTCTCGCGCGGCAAGTCCGAACTCATCAACGCCATCTTCTTTTCCGGCCACGGCCAGCGCATCCTGCCCGCGGGCGCCGGGCGCACCACCATGTGCCCGATGGAACTGTTCTCCGACGCAGCGCAACCGCGCGGCCTGCGCCTGCTGCCCATCGACACCCGCCTGCAGTCACAAACCCTGGCGCAATGGAAATCCAGCCCGCAGGTGTGGACGCAGTTCGACCTGCCCAGCCAGGACGCGCAAGGCCTGGCGCAGGCGCTCATCCACTTGTCGGACACCCAGCGCGTGCCCCTGGAGCGGGCGCAGGAACTGGGGTTTTTCCACGATGCAGGCGATCTGGAGCCCATCAGCGTCGACGCGCAGGGCGAGGTGGAGATACCGCTCTGGCGGCATGCCCTGGTCAACTTTCCCCATCCCCTGCTCGACCAGGGACTGACCATTCTCGACACTCCCGGACTCAACGCCGTCGGCGCCGAGCCCGAACTGACCCTCTCGCTCATTCCCTCCGCCAATGCGGTGGTGTTCGTGCTCGGCGCCGACACCGGGGTGACGCGCAGCGACCTGGACATCTGGAACCGCCACATCGCGCCCACCAGCGGCGCGCAAACCCTGGTGGCGCTCAACAAGGTCGACGCCCTTTGGGACCCGCTGCTCACCGCGCCCCAAATCGCCGCCAGCATCGCGCATCAGGTCCAGACCACGGCGCAGACCCTGCGCCTCGCGGCGGATCGGGTGTTCCCCGTCTCGGCGCACAAAGCCCTGCTGGCGCGCATTCAGGCCGACAGCGCCCTGCTGACCCGATCGGGCATGGGACAACTGGAGAACGCGCTCAACCGCGCCGCCAACATCGACCGCCGCAGCATGCTGCAGGGCGGACTGCGCGAAACGGCCGAGCAGGTGCAGGCCGATGTCGCGCAACAACTGCGCAAACAGCTTCACGACGCGCAAGACCAGCTCGACGAACTCCTTGGCCTGCGCGGCAAAAACGCCAATATGGTGGTGCTCATGCTGCAACGCCTTGCAGCCGAGCGCAATGAATTCGACGCCGGCATGGCGCAAGTGCTGGCCTTGCGCGCGGTGAACAACCGCATGCTGGAAAAATTGCGCGAACAATTCGACGCCAAATCCGTGCTGCGCGAACTCGAACAACTCGAAACCCGCATGGGCAGCGCTCTGCTCAAGGTCGGCGTGAAGGGCGAACTGACCCGCATCGCCACCGAATTGCGCACCCGTCTGGTGGACGCCGAGACTCAGATCGAGGAAATCCGCCAAATGCTCGCGGCGGCCTTCATGCGCGCCAACAGCGAATTCGGCTTCACTGTCTCGGCCCCGCGCGTGCTGCGCATGAGCGGACTGATGCAGGAATTCGACCGCGTGGCCAACGCCTACACCGAACACCTGTCCGGAGTGAACTGGCTCAAGCTGCAAAACAACGCCTACACCCTGCGCACCCTGCGCGCCTTGTCAGCCCGTGTGCGCGACCTGTTCGAGCGTGCGCTGCGCGACATCGAAAACTGGGACCGCTCCGCCATCGCTCAGCTCGACGGCCAGGTGCGCGAGCGCAAGAAGCAACTCAACCGCCGCCTCTCCACCCTGCAGCGCATCGAAGACACCAAAGACAGCCTGCACGACCGCATTGTCGAGCTGCAGTCGCAGATCGCGCAGATCGGCGTGCTGCAGCGCGGCCTGGCGGATCAGATGCAGCGCGTCAACGCCGAGCGCTGAGCGACCCCGGCACGTCTCGCAAGGCGCTGGCACAATGCGGCGCTTCGCGCTGCCGCGCGCCGACTGAACACTTCCGTGCCTGACCGACCGCGTGCCAACCCTCTGACGCCTGCCGAACAAGGCCCGCCGCATTTCGCCCGCCGCCTGGTGCAATGGCAGCGCCAGCACGGACGGCACGACCTGCCCTGGCAGGTGCGCGATCCCTACCGCGTCTGGCTCTCGGAAATCATGTTGCAGCAGACGCAGGTCGCGGTGGTTGCGGATTACTTTGTCCGCTTCATTGGCCGCTTTCCCACGGTGCAGGCGCTGGCCGACGCGCCGCAGGATGCGGTGCTGGCGGCCTGGAGTGGCCTGGGCTACTACCAGCGCGCGCGCCATCTGCATCGATGTGCGCAAATCGTGGTCGAAGCCCACGGCGGCGCCTTCCCGCAGACCGCCCAGATGCTGGCCACCCTGCCCGGAATCGGCCCGTCCACCGCATCGGCCATCGCCGCGTTCTGTTTCGACGAGCGCGCGGCCATTCTCGACGGCAATGTGCAGCGGGTGCTCTGCCGCAGCCACGGCATCGACGACCCCGTTCCCTCCGCTGCCGCCACCCGCAAGCTGTGGGCACTCGCACACAGCCTTTTGCCTGAAACCAGCGACATGGCCGCCTACACCCAGGGTTTGATGGATCTGGGCGCGACCGTGTGCAAACCACGCCAACCGCTGTGCATGCAATGCCCATTCGAGGCAGATTGCCGTGCCCGCCAGTCCGGCGACCCGCAACGTCTGCCGGTGCGCAAACCCTCCCGCAGCGCCCGGCCGCAGCGCAGCACCGTGATGTTGTGG
>JAQTVS010000349.1 GCA_028706735.1 Thiomonas sp. | reverse complement strand
ATGCGGCACAAGCCCCCGCCAGCGCGAGCGCAGAAGACTCCAGCGATGTGCTGCAGCGCATTTACGCCACCATTGCCAGCCGCCGCGGCGTCGACCCGGAGCAGTCATACGTGGCCCGACTGTTTCACAAGGGCGAAGATGCCATCCTGAAAAAGGTCGGAGAGGAAGCCACGGAGCTGGTGCTGGCGGCGAAGGATGGTGTGGCCGAAAAAATTCTGTATGAAACCGCCGACCTGTGGTTTCACAGCCTGATCGTGCTGGCGCAGCACGGACTCACGCCGCAGCAGGTGCTGGCCGAACTCGAACGGCGCGAAGGCCGCTCCGGTCTGGCCGAGTTCGCCGCGCGTGCCGGAAACGCACCGCAACAACCGGGAAGCGCTCCATGAACGACCCGCGGCAAGTGATCGATCAACCCGGCCCGGTCGACATCGAGGGCCTGAAGACCGTGGCGCTGGTGGTCTATGTGCTGCAGGCGCTGAGCTTCCTCTGGGGCATCACGGCCGTCATCGTCGTCATCATCGACTACATCAAGCTCGAAGACGCGCGCGGCACCTGGGTGGAAAACCATCTGCGCTGGCAGATTCGCACCTTCTGGTGGGCGCTGTTCTGGTCTGTGATCGGGATGCTGCTGATTTTCGCCTTCGGTCTGGGTTTTCTCGTCCTTGCAATCGTCTATTTCTGGACCATTTACAGGGTGATCAAGGGCTGGCTCAAGCTCACCGAGCGCAAGCTGGTGCACCCGGCACTCTGACTCGTCCACATTTTTCCGAGAAGCGGAATGACCGATCCCGACTGCATTTTCTGCAAAATCGCTTCAGGCCAGTTGCCATCGAACCGCATCTATCAGGACGACGAGGTGGTGGCCTTTCACGATATCCACCCTGCGGCGCCGGTGCATTTTTTGCTGATTCCCCGACTGCATCTATCGTCTTTATTCGACGTGGGTACCGAGCATGGCGTCTTACTCGGTAAAATGTTGCAGCTTGTACCCCGACTGGCGCGCGAGCAGGGTTGCGAAGACGGTTTTCGCACCGTGATCAACACAGGCCGAAACGGGGGGCAGGAGGTGTTTCACCTGCACCTGCACGTCATGGGCGGCCCCCGCCCCTGGAAGAAACAGGCCCCTTAAATTTTGCGGCGAAGGAGTTAGCGATGGGCTCATTTAGCATTTGGCACTGGCTGATCGTGCTGCTGATTGTGATGATGGTTTTCGGCACCAAAAAGCTGAAAAACATGGGCTCCGACCTGGGTTCGGCGGTCAAGGGTTTCAAAGACGGCATGCGCGATGCGAGCGCTGACGACACATCGGCCGATACGAGCAAGCAGCTTGCGGGCGATGCGGCCACCAAGAAGGAAACCATCGACGTGCAGGCCAAAGAGAAATCCTCATCCTGAGCGCTGTTTCGACACATGCGCCGGCAGCGATGCCGGCTTTTTGTTCCCCGCGCGTCACGTTCCCGCTCTCGTGATTAACTCCTGCACTCCTGTCGCCCATGTTTGACATCGGAATGTCCGAACTCGGACTGATCGGCGTGGTGGCCCTTGTCGTCCTCGGCCCGGAGAAGCTGCCGCGTGTGGCTCGCACGGCGGGAAATCTGCTCGGGCGCGCGCAGCGATACATGGCCGACGTCAAGGCCGAGGTCAATCGGCAGCTTGAACTCGAAGAGTTGCGCAATGTGAAAACGTCGCTCGAAACCGCTGCGCACGATATGCATAAGTCAGTGTCGCAAAATCTGTCCGAGGTACAGGGCAGCTTCGATGATGCCTGGAAAGAGGCGACGGCAGGGCTGAATGGGGAGACAGATCCGTCGATCTCCGACGGTTTCTCGGCCACTGGCCTGCCCGCTCCGGATTACCCGAGAAAAAGGCGCAAAAAACTGTCCGGCAACACGGTGCCCCAATGGTACCGGCGCCAGGCCCGGGTGCGCACGCATGCGTTGTCGGGCGCCGCGCGCATGGCGCGCTATCGGGTCAAGTGATCGTGCTCCGGCGTATCGCCTGTTCCCGGCCTTTCGGTTCGCACTTCGACACAACGCCACGCGAGTCCATTGCCCGTGCCTGATCAAAAAAACGCGCCGACGCCGGACAGTCCAGAAGCCGAACAGCCGTTCATCTCGCACCTGGTCGAACTGCGCAACCGGCTGATCCGTGCAATCATCGCCGTGGGCGTGGTGTTCCTGGTGCTGTCGATCTACCCCGGACCTTCCGGTCTGTTCGACCTGTTGGCCCAGCCCCTGATCGCGCACCTGCCAAAGGGCTCGACCATGATTGCCATCGGGGTGATTTCTCCATTCGTTGTCCCCATCAAGATCACGCTGCTGATCGCTTTCATGATCGCCCTCCCGGCGGTGCTCTATCAGGTCTGGGCCTTTGTTGCCCCCGGCCTGTACACGCATGAAAAACGGCTGGTGCTGCCGCTGATTTTCAGCAGCACCCTGCTGTTCTATCTGGGTGTGGCGTTTTGCTATTTTTTCGTGTTCGGGCGATTGTTCACCTTCATTCAGGGTTTCGCGCCCAAGGTCATTACCGCAGCTCCCGATATCGAGGCCTACCTGAGCTTCATGCTGACCATGTTCATGGCATTCGGCACCGCGTTCGAGGTGCCGGTGGTGCTGATGGTGCTGGTGCGCTTCGGGCTGGTCACAGTTGAGCAACTCAAGTCCTGGCGGAGCTACTTCATCGTGGTGGCATTCATCGTCGCAGCCATTGTGACCCCGCCGGACGTGGTGTCGCAAACCTCTCTGGCAGTGTCGATGATCCTGCTGTTCGAGATCGGCATACTGGCCTCCAAATTTCTGGTCAAGTACTCGGCGCCGCCCTCCGACGAGGAGAAGGGCGCGGAAAACTCGGCGTCCTGATTGATTGCTCGATAACTGCGCTGACTCAGGGTGCCTGTCCGTTGCCGTCTTCAGTCGGCTGGCTCTGACTCAGGTTTTGCGGACGGGTGCCGATGCGTACCGTCAGGGTTTGCGCTTTGCCATTGCGCAGGACCTGAATCGCCGTCTCGCTGCCCGGTTTGAGCCCGGCGACCGCGTTGAGCAACTGGCCGGTATTGACCACTGCCTGACCGGCAACGTCGAGCACCATATCCCCCGGCTTGAGCCCCGCCTTGTCCGCCGGACCCTGGCGCAGCACGCCCACGATCACCACGCCTTCGGGGTGCGACAGCGCGAGGGTGCCGGCGAGTTGCTCGGTAACGTCTTGCGGCTCGACGCCGATCCATCCGCGCACCACATGGCCAGTGGAGATGAGTTGCTGCATCACATTGCGCGTCGTGGA
>JAQTVS010000348.1 GCA_028706735.1 Thiomonas sp. | reverse complement strand
CTGCGCATCCAGTTGGACAAACTTCCGGTCATCACCTTCGGCAATGATGCGGATGCGCGCGTGGGCGATGTAGTGCTGGCCATCGGCTACCCCTTTGGCGTGGGGCAAACGGTGACACAAGGCATCATCAGCGCCCTGGGCCGCACCCAACTCGGCATCAATACTTTCGAGAATTTCATCCAGACCGATGCCGCCATCAACCCGGGCAACTCCGGCGGCGCCCTGGTGGATGTGAATGGCAACCTCATCGGCATCAACACCGCCATCTTTTCGCGCAGCGGCGGCTCGCTGGGCATCGGCTTCGCCGTGCCGGTCTCCACCGCGCGCAACGTGATGCAGCAGCTTATCACGACAGGCCAGGTGGTGCGAGTATGGATCGGCGTGGAACCGCAGGACGTCACCGATCAACTCGCCCGCAGCTTGAGGCTACCGCATCCTGAGGGTGTGGTCATCATCGGCGTCCTGCGCCAGGGCCCCGCAGACCTGGCCGGCGTGAAGCCGGGTGACGTGGTGCTGGATGTCGCGGGCAAGCCCGTGGTCAACACCGGTCAACTGCTCAATGCAGTCGCTGCGCTCAAACCGGGCAGCGAAACGGCCATTCAAGTGCTGCGCAGTGGCAAGACCGAAACCCTGCAGGTGCGCATCGGCACCCGCCCGCAAAATATCAGTCAGACGCCAGCGGCAGACAGCGAAGGGATGCTGCCGTAATCCACGCTTTCTTTTTCTAGTCAGGCCGCGGGGGACTGGGCGTCTTTTTCTTCGTCGGAAGGCGGCGCCGAATACTTCACCAGATACTTGGCCGCAAGAATGCCGACCTCGAACAGCAAGATCATGGACAGTGCAAGTGAAGTCTGCGACACCACGTCCGGCGGGGTCACGATGGCCGCCACAATAAAGGCCACCACGATAAAGTAGCTGCGCCAGGCCTTGAGTTGCGCAACCGTCACCAAGCCAAAGCGCACCAGCACCATGAGCACCACCGGCACTTCAAATGCCGTACCGAAGGCCATGAACATGGTCAACATGAAGCTCAGGTACGCCTCAATGTCTGGCGCCGCCGTGATCACCTTGGGAGCAAATCCCTGAATGAAGGTAAAGAGCCGCCCGAAGACAAAGAAGTAGCAGAACGCCACGCCCATGTAGAACAGCAAGGTGCTGCTGATGATCAGCGGCATGACCAAGCGCTTTTCGTGAGAGTAGAGGCCGGGCGCCACAAAGGCCCACACCTGGTAGAGCACTGCCGGCAGAGCGATCATGAAGGCCACCAGCAAGGTCACCTTGATGGGCACGACGAACGGCGAAATCACGCCAATGGCGATCATCGTCGGGCCTTTGGGCAAGTGCGCGATCAGAGGGTGCGACAGCAGATCAAACAGCCCGGAGGGCCCCGGATAGATCGACAGCACGATGAACACCACGCCGATGGCGGCAATGGCCCGGATGATCCGGTTGCGCAACTCGATCAGATGCGAGATGAACGGCTGTTCGGCCTCGGGGCTGTCCGGTGTCGCGGTATTTTTTGGGTCAGACACGGGCGATGCACTCGTTTGCAAAGAGGGGATGGAACACGCGCAACACGCCGCCGCGGCAACGCCGCATCAACGCTTGACCCGGTAGCGCGCCATGCGCGCCGCGCCAGACAAGGCCTGGGTGCGCACACGCGCCTGCCTGCGGTACCACTGCGGCACAGTGTTGCCTGAGAGTTTTTTGCGTTTTTTGGACGGATAGCCCGGGCTGGGCAGACTAGGCGCATTCAGCCCGTCGGCAATCGACGCATCCGCATCGCCGGAGAGCCCGCTCGTAGCCTCTTTCCAGGCGTCGTCAAAGCTGCCCTGCACTTCCGCCACGTTGTCCGTCACGGATTTTTTCATGTCCTGCGCCGCCGTTTCGAGAGACGACTTCACGTTGCGCAGTTCTTCTAGATCGATCTGGCGATTGACCTCGGCCTTGACATCCGCCAGATAGCGTTGGGCGCGGCCGAGAAGATTGCCGGCGGTGCGCGCCACGCGCGGCAGCTTCTCCGGCCCGAGCACAACAAGCGCCACCACGCCAATCAGGCCGATTTCGGACATTCCGATGTCAAACATGGGCGGTCACTGGAGGAAAAGGCGCAATACGCGGGGAAGCAGCGGAACAAGAACAAAAAACCGGCATTGCTGCCGGCCAGCAAGTTGCTGTCACGTTCAGGAGGACGACTTCTCTTTGGCCTGGACGTCGATGGCTTCTTTCTTGGCGCTGGCTTCAGCGGCGAGCTGCTTGTCGGCCTCCACAGGTTTGTCGTCAGCGCTGGAGTCGCGCATGCCGTCCTTGAAACCCTTGACTGCGGAACCGAGGTCGGAGCCCATGTTCTTCAGTTTCTTGGTGCCGAACACCATCATCACAATGACCAGCACGATCAGCCAGTGCCAAATGCTAAATGAGCCCATGATTTACTCCTTCGCCGCAAAATTTAAGGGGCCTGTTTTTTCCATGGGCGAGGACCGCCCATGACGTGCAAGTGCAGGTGAAACACTTCCTGCCCTCCATTTTGACCCGTGTTGATGACTGTGCGAAAACCATCTTCGCAACCTTGCTCACGGGCCAGCCGAGGTACAAGCTGCAACATTTTACCGAGTAAGGCGGTGTGCTCAGTACCCACATCGAATAAAGACGATAGATGCAGTCGGGGAATGATCAAAAAATGCACTGGTGCAGCAGGGTGGATGTCGTGGAAAGCGATCACATCATCGTCCTGATACAGAAGTTTCGCCGGCAGTTGGCCAGCGGCAATTTTGCAAAAAATGCAATTGGAATCGGTCATAGGAGAGGATCCAGGCATTACAGGGAGGGGCGAACCATTTTGCGCTCTGTGAGTTTGAGCCAGCCCTTGACGACGCGATAGATGGTCCAGAAATACACCACGGCCAGCACCAGAAACCCCAACCCGAAGACCCAAATCAGGGCAAAGCCGATCACCGACCAGAACAACGCCCACCAGAAGGTGCGAATCTGCCAGCGCAGATGGCTTTCCACCCAGGTGCCGCGAGCGTCATCGAGCTTCACATAGTCGATGATCACTCCAATCACCGCGGTGATGCCCCAGAAAAAACTCAGCGCCAGCAGCACATAAACGGCCAAGGCGACGGTTTTCAGGCTGTCGATCTCCTGCGGGCTGGGCTGATCGATGATCTGGTGCGGATCGCTCATGGGAGATTTTCAGGGATGTCCGGGCCGCGCAGCAAATTCCGCCAGGCCGGAACGGCCTTCGCGGCGCTCGAGTTCGGCGAGCACCTGCTGCGGGGT
>JAQTVS010000041.1 GCA_028706735.1 Thiomonas sp. | reverse complement strand
GGCCGCAGGCTGGCGTCGTCGGCGGTGCGGTCGGCGTAGTCGCCGCCGTTGTCGGGCGTCAGGTCTTCGAGATAGACCAGCTGCATGCTGGTCTCGGCCAGCGCGTCGTAATACTCGGCCAGTTCCCAGCCCAGATGCGCGGCGATCTCGCCGTCATCGGGGTGGCGGCCCAGGCGCTGCGTGAGCAATGCTTCAGCGCGCTCGATCTGGCGCTCCTTGGCGCGGCTGCGGCGCGGCAGCCAGTCGAGCTTGCGCAGCTCGTCGTAAATCGCGCCGCGAATGCGGATGGCGGCGTAGGTGGCGAACTGCGCGGGCGACTGCATTTCGCCGCGGTCGAGCGCGTCCCACAGGCCAATCATCCCGGCCTGCTCCAGATCGGAAAAGTCAACCGAGGCCGGCAGCTGCGCCGCCATCTGCCCGGCGATGCGCCGGACCATGGGCAAATGCTTGGTCAGGCGCTCCTCGCGGGATTCCGGGGCGGGATAGAGGCCGGGCTTCATGCGATCCGATGTTGTGTCGTGGATGCCGCGCCGCTTACGCGGCCTGCTCGGCGCGCAGCCATTGCTGCATGAAAAATTCAATCCGTCCGCTCGGCCCCTGCGGCAGCGGCCAGCTTTTCACCCGCGCGGCCAAGGCCGAGAACGCCACGGCCGCGGCGCTTTGCGGCGCCGATTCCACCACCGCGCGCTGACTGCGCACGGCGCTGCGCAGCGCCGCATCAAGCGGAATGCTGCCCGCCAGATCGAGCGACACGTCGAGATAGCGGTCGGCCACGCCGGTGATCTTGGCGAACAGCGCCTGGCCTTCGCGCGCGTCGCGCACCATGTTGGGCAGCAGGTGAAAGCGTTTGAGCCCGTATTGCTTGCTCAGCACCTTGATGAGCGCGTAAGCGTCGGCCACCGAGGCGGGCTCGTTGTTCAGCACCACGATCAGGTCTTGCGCGGCGCGGCTGAAAGTGAGCACGTCGCCCGCGATGCCGGCGGCGCAATCGACCAGCAGATAGTCGAGCGGAATATCGAGGTCGCTCACCGCCTCGATCAGCCGCGCCTGCGTGGCGACGTCGAGCGACGCCATGCCGGCCACGCCGCTGGAGGCGGGCAGCACCAGAATGTCCTGCGGCCCGCGCACCAGCACGTCGGACAGGGTCTTCTCGCCCGCCAGCACATGCGAAATGTTGTGGCGCGGGGTCAGGCCCAGCAGGATGTCGATATTGCCCAGTCCCAGGTCGGCGTCGAACACCATCACCCGCTGGCCGCCGCGCGCCAGGGTGATGGCCAGATTGGCGACCACATTGGTCTTGCCCGCCCCGCCCTTGCCGCTGGCGACGGTGATGACCTTGGTCGGGGGCCGTTGCAGGCGGCGCAGTCCTTCGGCTTGATCCATGATGGCGTCTTTCTATCGGGTCAAGCGGAGCGGGCCGTCGGAGCAGCGGCAACTGCAGCAACAGGGGCGGCAGCCCTGACGGGGGCGGAGTCGAAACGGGTCACGGGGTCGTGTTCCAGCAAAGCCGTGATCTTAGCCAGCGACGGCACATGCAGATCTTCCGGCACGCGCTGGCCGTCGGTGTAGAACCACAGCGGCACACTGCTTTCCACCAGCCATTGCAGCGCGGCACCGAAGCTCGGGCTTTCGTCGAGTTTGGTGAGAATGGCCGCGGCCACTGGCAGACGGCGGTACAGCGACCACAGTTCGCCATACGCCGCCGGGGCCAGGCCCGCGCCCACCACCAGCAGGCGGGTGACGCTGTCACCCAGCGCCTGCAGCCATTGCATCTGCTCGGCCATGCGCGCATCACGCGGGCTCAGGCCGATGCTGTCGATCAGCACATAGCGGCGGTCGGCGAAGTCGCGCAGGTGTTGCTGCAGCTCCTCGCCATCGCGCGCCACCGCCACCGGCACGCCCAGAATGCGGCCGTAGATCTTGAGCTGCTCCACCCCGCCGATGCGGTAGGTGTCGGTGGTGATCAGCGCCACCGCCGTCGTGCCGTGGCGCAATACCAGACGGGCGGCGAGCTTGGCGATGGTCGTGGTTTTGCCGGCCCCAGTGGGCCCGACCAGGGCATATGTGCCCGCGACAGCCACCGGATCGGCCGCCACCTGCAGCCCTTTGCCGAGATAGGCGGCCAGCGCGCCACGCAGGTTGAGCGACTGGCTGCCCAACTGCCGCGCCCGTGCGGTGGAAAACCCCAGCGTCTGCAGTTGTTCGCCCACGGGGGTCAGCGGCCCGGCATCGGCCAAGCCGGACATCTGCGACTGCATCCACTGCCGCAGATCCTGCAATTCGTGGCGCATGGCGCCGAGTTCGTCCTGCGGCGCCGATGCGGCTGCAGACTCACGCAGGCTGCGGTGCGCCGGGGCCGCGGGGCCGGGCGCAGCGCCCGTGTGCGCTGTGGCGAGCGACGCAGCATCCTTCTGCTCCAGAGTGATCGGAGCCGCCTGCGCTGCGGCACGCGGCGCGGCGGGGGGCGCGGCAGGCGCGGCCACACGCGCCACCGCGGGCAGAGGCAGATCGTCAGCGGGCTTTTGCGGGGCACGGCCCTCCCCCTCCCAACCTCCCCCACGCGTGGGGGAGGAGAAGACTGCGCCTTGCGCTTCCTTCGGATGCCCCTCCCAACCTCCCCCACGCGTGGGGGAGGAGAAGACTGCGCCTTGCGCTTCCTTCGGATCCCCCTCCCAACCTCCCCCACGGGTGGGGGAGGAGAGTTCGGTGCGTGGTGGCGACGAGGTCTTGGCAGTTTCCACTGCCTTTATCCCTGAGACATCCCGCGGTTCGCTCCCTCCCCACTTGTGGGGAGGGTTGGGGGGGGGAGGGGTTTGCACCGCAGCCGCAACTCCGGCCGCCTCACCTTCGCTCTGCTCTTCCGACGGAAACCGGCTGGCGTCGAAGTCCACCGCCGCCATTAATTCGACGCCGCCGACGATTTCCCGATTCGACAGGATCACCGCGTCGGCGCCGAGGTCGTTGCGGATGCGGGTCAGCACCTCGCGGGTGTTGGTACCGGTATAGCGTTTGATTTTCACGATTCAGACTCCAGCATTTACGCCCCCAGCGTGGCGGTGACCTTGACCTGTTTCTGGTCGGGAATTTCAGCATAGGACAGCACCCGCAACCGCGGCGCGCTGCGCGCCAGCAGCCGGGCGAGAAACTGCCGCAGCGGCGCGCTCACCAGCAGCACGCCGGTCGCGCCCTGCGCTTCCATACGCTGCATCAGATCGCGCGCCTTGTCCATCAGGCGCTGCGCCAGCCCGGGTTCGACCGAAGCCTGCTGCGGGTCGGCGCGCAGGCTGGAAAGCAGAATCTGTTCCAACTGGCCGTCGAGCACCGCGGCAGAGAGTTCCTGCCCATTGGGCGACAGGCTCTGCACGATGAAGGCGCCCAGCGCCAATCGCACACGGGCGGTGAGTTCGTCAGTGTCGTTCACCTGCGCGGCATGTTCTGCCAGCACCTCGGCGATGGTGCGCATATCGCGGATGGGCACGCCCTCGGTCAGCAGGTTCTGCAGCACCTTGCGCAACCGGTCGGCGGTGATGAGCTTGGGCACGAGGTCTTCCACCAGCTTGGGCGAGCGCTTGGACAGATGCGTCAGCAGCCCTTCCACTTCCTCGCGCCCGAGCAGGTCGGCGGCATGCGTCTGCAGCAGATGGTGCAGATGGGTGGCGAGCACCGTGCTGGGGTCGACCACGGTATAGCCCAGCGCCTGCGCGCGGTCGCGCTGCTCGCGGTTGATCCACACCGCGGGCAGGCCGAAGGCCGGGTCTTTGGTCGGCGTGCCCTGCAGATCGCCCATCACCTGCCCGGGATTGATGGCCATCAGCAGGTCGGGGAAGATTTCGCCGCTGCCCACGTCCACGCCCTTGAGCGCAATGCGGTAGCCGCCGGGCCGCAGTTCGAGGTTGTCGCGGATGTGGACTGAGGCGACGAGGAAACCCATCTCCTGCGCGAATTTTTTGCGCACGCCACGGATGCGCCCGAGCAGCTCGCCGCCCTGATTGCGGTCGACCAGCGGAATGAGGCGGTAGCCCACGTCGAGCGACAGCGTGTCGACCGGCTCGATCTGCTCCCAGCTCACTTCTTCCGGCTCGGCGGGCGCTGCGACCTCAGGCGCGGCCCGTGCCAGCGCTGCCGTCTGCTTCTGCTTTTTGAGTTGCCACCACAACACGCCGCCCAGCACCGCCGCCGCGCCGAGAAACGCCAGATGCGGCATGCCCGGCACCAGGCCCACCAGCCCCAGAATGCCAGCGGTGATGGCGAGCACGCGCGGCTGGTTGAACAACTGGCTGACCAACTGCCGCCCCACATCCTGCCCGGTGGACACATTGCTGATGACAATACCCGCAGCCATGGAGATGACCAGCGCCGGAATCTGCGACACCAGCGCATCACCGATGGACAGCAGGGTGTAGTTCTGCGCCGCCTCGCCCAAACCCAGGCCGTGCATGAACACGCCGATGATCAACCCGCCGATCAGGTTGATGAACAGGATGAGGATGGCCGCCACCGCGTCGCCGCGCACGAATTTGCTCGCGCCGTCCATCGCGCCGTAGAAGTCGGCTTCCTGCGCCACGTCGGCGCGGCGCTTGCGCGCTTCTTCCTGATCGATCAGGCCGGCGTTGAGGTCGGCGTCGATGGCCATTTGCTTGCCCGGCATGGCGTCGAGGGTGAAGCGCGCGCTCACCTCGGCGATGCGCCCCGCGCCCTTGGTAATCACCACAAAGTTGATCACCACCAGAATGGCGAACACGATGATGCCCACCGCGTAATTGCCCCCCACCACGAACTTGCCGAACGACTCGATCACCGCCCCCGCGGCGCCCTCGCCGTTTTGTCCGTGCAGCAGGATGACCCGCGACGCCGCGACGTTGAGCGACAGCCGCAGCAGCGTGGTGAACAGCAGCGCGGTGGGAAACGCGGCAAAGTCCAGCGGCCGGGTGAGATAGAGGGTGACCAGCATGATGATCAGCGACAACACGATGTTGAAGGTGAACAGCATGTCGAGCACGAAGGTGGGCAGCGGCACCACCAACATCATCAGGATGAGCACCACCAGAATGGGGGCGGCGAGCATGCGCCAGTCCATGCGCTTGAACAGCGCACGCCAGGCAGGCAGGGCGGGGGGATTGGGGGAAGGGGAAGTCGCCATGGCGGTTTACTCGTTCACTGCAAAGTCAGCGGGAATGGCCCAGTCGTCTGGCTCTACGGCCATCTGCGGGGCGGCGCGCAACTGGAATACATAGGCCAGCAGCAGCGCCACGGCGTTGTAGAGCGCCACCGGGATCTCCTGCTCCAGTTCAGCGTGGTGGAACAGCGCGCGCGCCAGCGGCGGCGCTTCGATCACCGGCACGTTGTGCTCGGCAGCCACTTCGCGGATGCGCGCAGCCACCAGATCGGCCCCCAGGGCCAGCACCACGGGCGCGCGGTTCTTGCCCTCTTTGTAGGCCAGCGCCACGGCGTAGTGCGTCGGGTTGGTCACCACCACATCGGCCTTGGGCACGGCGGCCATCATGCGCTTGCGCGCGCGTTCACGTTGCAGCGCGCGCATCTTCTGCTTGATCTTCGGATTGCCCTCGCTTTCGCGCATTTCGTCCTGCATGTCCTGGCGGCTCATCTTGAGCTGTTTGTTCATCTGGAACAACTGCCACGGCACATCCACCGCCGCCACCAGCAGGGTGCCAGCGGCCATCCACAAAAACGCCTTTGCCGCGATCATGCCGAGCTGCGTCTGCGCCAGATTGGGCTCCACCTGCAGCAGCCCGAGCAAGGGCCCGCGCTGGTTCCACAGCACGATGCCCGCGATCACGCCAATCACAATGGCCTTGAGCAGCGCCTTGCCCAGTTCGCCCAGGCCGGTGATGGAGAACATGCGCTTGATGCCGGTGATGGGATTGAGGCGGCTGAAATCCGGCGCCAGGGCCTGGCCGCTGAACACCCAGCCGCCCATCGCCACACCGCCCGCCGCGCTGGCCAGAAAGGTGAACGCCAACACCGGCGCGAGCAGCACCAGGCCGATCAGCGCCACCTTGCCCGCGGCCTGCAACATCGCCGCCGGGTCTTGCGCGGCCAGCGCCGAGACCGTCAAACCGGTCTGCAGCAGCGACCGTCCCGTGTCGTAGAACCAGCCGCCCATGCTGGCGACCAGCACCGCCACGCCCAGCAGCAGCAGGCTGGAGGTGAGATCGCGCGAACGCGCCACCTGCCCTTTTTCGCGCGCCTGCTGCTTGCGCTTCTGCGAGGCGGGTAATTCCTTTTCTTGTGCGCTGTCGTCAGCCATGTCGTGTTCCCGGCCCCTGCGCCTAGCGCGCCCCGCCCTGCTGCAACACCTGGCTGGAGAGGCTCAAGCCCACGTCCACCAGATGCTGCACCACGTTCTGCATGACGGGCATGACCAGATACAGCGCCAGAAAGCCCAGAATGAAAAACATCGGAAAACCGATGGCGAACAGATTGAGCTGCGGCGCCAGCTTGGTCAGCACACCCAAGCCCAGGTTGGCGATGAGCAACACGCCAAGCACCGGCGCGGACAGCGCCAGACCGAGGCTGAAGATCGTCGTGCCCGCCTGCGCCAGCGTGTGCCAGGTCTGCGCCACCAAGCCGAGGTTGGGCGCCACCGGCAGCAGGCTGAAGCTGCGCGCAATCACCGCGAGCAACACCAGATGGCCGTTGACCGCGAGAAACAACAGCAGGGTGATCATGTTCAGGAAACTCGCCAGACTGGTGACCTGCACGCCCTGCACCGGATCGAACAGGGTGGCGAAGCCCATGCCCATTTGCAGGCCGACCACCCCGCCGGCGAGCTGCACCGCGCTGAGAATCAGGGTCATCGCCAGCCCGATGGCGCCGCCCACCAGCAGTTGCTGCAACAGCAGCATCCATGCCGTGACCGTGCCGAACTGCACCGGCGGCATGGCGGGCAGCGCCGGGGCGATGGCCACGGACACCAGCACCGCCAGACCCACGCGCAGCAGCACCGGCACGCTGCCCATGCCGAACACCGGGGCGGCAGACAGCATGGCGAGCACCCGCACGAAGGGCCAGAAGAACGCGCCGATCCACGTCTCGATCTGGGTGCTGGTGAAGTGAATCATCTCGGTGCGCAGCGCGATCAGCCGCCGTTGAGCAGATGCGGAATGCTCTCGAACAGGCGGATGGTGAAATCCATCATCACATGCAGCATCCACGGCCCGGCGAGCACTGCGGCCAGCCCCATGGCGACCACCTTGGGCACGAAACTCAGAGTCATTTCATTGAGCTGGGTGGCCGCTTGAATCAGGCTGACCAGCAGGCCAACCACCAACGCCACACCCAGCAGCGGCAGCGCCACGAGAAAGGTCACCCAAAGCGCCTGCTGGGCGATGGTGGTGATGGTTTCTGGAGTCATGTCGTCCTCACAGTCAGTGAATGAAACTCTGCACCAGCGAGCCGATCACCAGGTCCCAGCCGCCCACCAGCACGAACAGCATGAGCTTGAGCGGAAAGGACACGGTGACCGGCGACAGCATCATCATGCCCATCGACATCAGCACGGCGGCCACCACCATGTCGATGATGAGAAAGGGAATGAAGATGACAAAGCCGATCTGGAAAGCGGTCTTCAGTTCCGAGGTGACAAAAGCTGGGATCAGCAGGGTCAGCGGCGTGTCGTCGGGCTTGTCCAGCGCCTTGTGGCCGGACAGCTTGACGAAGAGCGCGAGGTCTTCCTGCCGCGTCTGCCCCAGCATGAAGGTGCGCAGCGGCGCGGCGCCCGTTTGCAGCGCCTGCTGCATGGAGATCTGGTTGTCCATCAGCGGCTTGATCGCCACGTCGTTCACCTGATTGAGCACCGGGCTCATGACGAAGAACGTCAGGAACAGCGACAGCCCGACGATCACCTGGCTGGGCGGCACGGTGGTGGTGCCCAGCGCCTGCTTGAGCAGCGACAGCACGATGACGATGCGGGTGAAGGCGGTCATCATCAGCAGCATGGCCGGCAGGAACACCAGCGCGGTCATGAACAGCAGGGTCTGCACGCTCAAGCTGTATTCGGTGCCGCCGCCCGCTGCGGGCGTAGAGGTGAACGCGGGCAACACCTGCGCGCTCGCCCACAGCGGCACGAGCAGCAAGGCGGCCGCCAGACCGCGCGGCAGCCAGCGCGACGGCCGCAGCAAGTGCGCGCGCATCATGGCTTGGCCTTTCCGCGCTGCTCAACAGCGCGCCGCAGCCAGTCGGGAAAGGTCGGCGGCAGCGCCGCGCCCAAGCCCTGCCCCGCCGCTGGCGGCTGCAAGTCGACGGGCGTGCTCAGCACATGCAGGCAGGCCAGACCCTGCGCGCTCGATCCCAGCAGCAGTTGCTGTTCACCGACCTGCACCAGCAGCAGCCGCTCGCGCGGCGCCAGGCTCAGGGTGGCAAGCACCCGCATCGGCCCGCTCGGCGTGCGCAGGCCAGTCTGAAAGCGTTTGAGCAGCCACAGCGCGGCGACGAACACCGCAATAACAGCAACCAGACCGCCGAACACGCGCAGCAGTTCGGTCCAACTCAGCGGATCGGGCAAGGCAGAGGGCGACATGATGGCGACGATTTCCTGACGTGTGCACGTCCTGCCGTCGGTCGATTGACGCCATGACGGGGAAAACCCCCGTCTGCCTCACCTCGACCCGTCATTGGGCAGGACTTCTGTCCCCGTCATTGCAAACCGCAGGCCAGCACGCACGCTTCACGCAGAATGCACCCGTTTCATCATCGAAAGACAAGCATGCGACTGCTCGGCAACATTCTCTGGTTCATTCTCGGCGGCTTTGTCATGGGCCTGGCCTGGTGGTTCACCGCGCTGATCTGCGCCATCACCATCATCGGCATTCCCTGGGCGATTGCCGCTTTCCGCATCGGCGCCTTCAGCTTCTGGCCCTTCGGCCGCAAAGTGGCCGACAAGCCCGCAGGCGCAGTGGGCGGCGGTTTCAGCGCCATGGGCAACCTGATCTGGGCGATTCTGTTCGGCTGGTGGCTGGCGCTGGGGCACCTGGTTTCGGCGGTGCTGTGCGCCATCACCATCATCGGCATCCCCTTCGCCCTGCAGCACATCAAGCTGGCCGGGCTGGCCTTCTTCCCCTACGGCAAGGAGATCGTGCCGATTCCACGCTAATCGGATTGGGCTCCGGCGCTCTTCACCTCCCCCACGCGTGGGGGAGGCCGGGAGGGGGAGAAGCGCCCGTCTCGGTCAGCCGCGCCCGATGCCGTAGTAGCGCAGGCCCGTGCTGCGCACAAACTCCGGGTCCCAGATATTGCGGCCGTCGAACACCACGCGGTCGCGCAGGGTGGCTGCCAGAGAGGTGAAATCGGGCGAGCGGAAGGCATGCCACTCGGTGATGACGACTAGCGCATCCGCCCCTTGCAGGGTGGCACCGGCGTCGGCGGCGAACTCCAGCGCGGGATGCGCGGGCAGCAGGCGCCGCGCCATCTCCACCGCCACGGGGTCCCAGGTCTGCACTCGCGCACCTGCCTGCAGCAGCGCGGCGATAAGGTCCAGACTGGGCGCGTCGCGCATGTCGTCGGTGTTTGGCTTGAAGGCCAAACCCCACAGGGCAACTGTCTTTCCGGCCAGCTTGCCCTGATAGTGATCGGTGATTTTCTCGAACACCCGCAGCTTCTGCCGCTGGTTGACCGCGTCCACCGCCTCCACCAGTTCGGCATGCAAGCCGAGTTCGCGCGCGGTGTGCGCCAGGGCCTTCACGTCCTTGGGAAAGCAGGAGCCGCCATAGCCCGCGCCGGCGTAGAGAAAATGGCTGCCGATGCGGTGATCGACGCCGATGCCCTTGCGGATCTGCTCGATGTCCGCGCCCACTGCTTCGGCAATGCGGGCCAGTTCGTTCATGAACGAGATGCGCGTGGCCAGCATGGCGTTGGCGGCGTACTTGGTGAGTTCGGCGCTGGCCGCGTCCATCACCATGATTTTTTCGTGATTGCGGTTGAACGGACGGTACAGCTCGCGCATGGTGGCGATAGCCTGCGGGTCGTCACTGCCCAGCACGATGCGGTCGCCCCGGGTGAAGTCTTCAATGGCCGAGCCTTCCTTCAAAAACTCCGGGTTGCTCACCACGCCCAGGCGATGGCTCGCCCCGCGCGCCGCCAGACCGGCCTCGGCCAACGCGCGCACCTTGGGAATGGTGCCCACCGGCGCAGTGGACTTCTGCACCACGACCAGCGGCCCGGTCATGGCGCGCCCGATTTCCGTGGCGGCGCCCTCCACCTGGGACAGATCGGCCTGACCATTGGGCAGCGACGGCGTGCCCACCGCAATGAAGCACACCTGCGAGCCCGGCAGCCCCTGCGCAATGCTTGGGCTGAGAGTCAGGCGGCCCTGTTCGATGTTGCGCCGCACCAGATCGCTCAGGCCGGGTTCGTAGAACGGCACCTCGGCGCGCTCACGCAAGGCGGACAGGCGGGCCGGGTCGCGCTCGATGCAGGTGACCTGATTGCCAACATCGGCAAAACAGGCGGCAGTGACCAGACCCACATATCCCGCTCCTATGACTGTGACGCGCATGACAGGCTTTCTCGTAATTTCATCAGGGAGTGCTATTTTGCAGCAAGCTCCGCGCAAACCATGTGACATGCGGCGTTGCATTCCGCCGTGCGTCCTTACATCCGCAGACCGGCCCTGCTTGATGCAAATCAAGGGGCATGCTGCACCGCCACATTCAAATGCATTGATCTAACAGGGAGATGCCAGATGAGCGAACTCCAACCCCGCCCCCGGCGCGCCCCGGCGCGCAAATCGGGTGCAAGCGCCAGTGCAGATGCAAGCAGGCAGCCCGCGCTGAGACTGGCTGCCGTGTCGGCCACCTCGGTTGCGGCGGCAAAGCCCGCACCGGAACCTGCATCCGCCGCAGCGCCGCAGACAACCATTCCTCTGCCGCCCTCCGCCATCGCGCCGCAAACCCCGCCCGACCGCGAACAGGCGCAGCGCGAGATGATCGACCGCGCCATCCACGCGCTGTCGGCCAAGGCCACGCTGGGGCTATCGCCCGCCGCGCTGGGCCTGGCCTTTGCCGACTGGGCCATGCACATGGCGGTATCTCCGGGCAAGCAGGCCAGTCTGACGGCACTGGCGCTGCAAATGCAGGGCCGGTGGCTGCGCTATGCCGCCGAGCTGGGCGCGCACGCGCTGCGCGCCGACAAAAACCCCTGTCCCGATTGCGTCACCCCGTCAGCCGCCGACCGGCGCTTTGCCGCACCGCAATGGCAGCAGTTTCCTTTCAACCTCATCGCCCAGCGCTTTTTGCTGCGCGAACAGCTGGTCGATGCCGCGGCGCACGGCGTGCGCGGCGTGTCACCGCACCACGAACAAGTCGTGGCCTTCATGGCGCGGCAGTGGATGGACATGCTCTCGCCCAGCAATTACTTCTGGACCAACCCCGAAGTGCTGGAGCGCACGCTCGCCACCGGCGGCGCCAATCTGGCGCAGGGTTTGCGCAACTGGCAGGATGATGTCCAGCGCGCCGCCGACAAGCATCCGCCGGCCGGAGTGGAGCAATTCCGCCCCGGCCACGAAGTAGCGGCCACACCCGGCAAGGTGGTGCTGCGCAACCGGCTGATGGAACTCATTCAGTACAGCCCGGCCACGCCCACGGTGCAGGCCGAGCCGGTGCTCATCATCCCGGCGTGGATCATGAAGTACTACATCCTCGACCTGTCGCCCCACAACTCGCTGGTGAAGTTTCTGGTCGATCAGGGCCACACGGTGTTCATGGTGTCGTGGAAAAACCCCGGCGCGGACGAACGCGATCTGGGCATGGACGATTACCTGCACCTCGGCCCGTTCGCCGCGCTCGACGCGGTGACATCCATCCTGCCGGACCGCAAGGTGCATGCTGCCGGGTACTGCCTGGGCGGCACCCTGCTGTCCATCGCGGCTTCCGCGCTGGCGCGGCGCGGCGACGAGCGTCTGGCCAGCGTGAGCCTGTTCGCCGCGCAGACCGATTTCACCGAGGCAGGCGAGCTGACGCTGTTCACCGACGAGAGCCAGATCAGTTTTCTCGAAGACCTGATGTGGTCGCAGGGCTACCTCGACTCCACGCAGATGGCCGGCAGTTTCCAGATGCTGCGCTCGTCCGACCTGATCTGGTCGCGCATGATGCGCGACTACCTCATGGGCGAACGCGCGCCCATGAACGACCTCATGGCGTGGAACGCAGACGCCACCCGCATGCCCTACCGCATGCACAGCGAGTATTTGCGCAGCCTCTACCTGCGCAACGCCCTGGCCGAGGGACATTACAAGGTCGATGGCAAGCCGGTTGCGGTGGAAAACGTCACCACGCCATGGTTCGTGGTCGGCACCGAAACCGATCATGTCGCACCGTGGAAGTCGGTCTACAAAATCCACCTGCTGGCCGACTCGGAAGTCACCTTCGTGCTCACCAGCGGCGGGCACAACGCCGGCATCGTCAGCGAGCCCGGCCACCCACGCCGCCATTACCGCTGGGCCGTGCATCCCGGAGGACGCCCCTACACCGATCCCGATCACTGGGTGCAACTCGCGCAAGCCGAGGAAGGCTCGTGGTGGCCGCACTGGGCGCGCTGGCTGGCGGCCAAGGGCAGCGGCCAGCAGGTCGCTCCGCCCGCCTGCGGCAGCGTGGATTACCCGCCGCTGGCCGCTGCACCCGGCGACTATGTGCTGCAGCGCTGACCCCTTCCCCACCGAGGCTTTCCATGACCGACCAGATCTGCAACCGCACCTTCGACGACATCGCCCCCGGCGACCGCGCCGCGCTGCAGCGCACCCTCACGCAGAACGACATCTCCACCTTCGCCGTGATGTCGGGCGATGCCAACCCCTCGCATGTGGATGCCGAATTCGCCCGCAGCACGCCGTTTCATCAGGTGGTGGCGCATGGCATGTGGAGCGGCGCGCTGCTGTCCAACCTGCTCGGCACTGAACTGCCGGGGCCGGGCACGATTTATGTCGATCAATCGCTGTCGTTTCATCAGCAGGTGATGCTGGGCGATACGGTCACCGTGTCGGTGACGGCGCGCGAAAAATTTCCCGACACGCACCAGATCCGCTTCGAGTGCCTGGTGGTCAACCAGCGCGGCGAGACCGTGGTGTCTGGCCACGCGCTGGTGCAGGCGCCCACGGAAAAAATCTGCCGTCCCCGCACCCATCTGCCGCAACTGCATCTGGTCGATCCGGGCCAGCGCCTGCTTGCGCTGGTGAGCAAAGCACGCGATGGCTGCAAGGGCCTCAAACCCATGCGCGTGGCCGTGGTGCATCCGGTGAATGCAGTCTCCATCCAGGGCGCCATCGACGCGGCCAAGGCCGGGCTGATCGAGCCCGTCTGGATCGGCCCGGAAGCGCGCATCCGCGCCGCCGCGGACGCCGCGGGCATCGACCTCTCGCCCTGGCAACTCATGTCCACCGAGCACAGCCACGCCGC
>JAQTVS010000347.1 GCA_028706735.1 Thiomonas sp. | reverse complement strand
TCAATGGCAGCGTCGTCCATTTCATCGACCTGCAAGTCACCCAGATCGCTCTGGATGGTGGTTGTGAATCCGCCCTTCTGCATGCTCTCCGTCTCGATGCGCAGCGAGGTCTCCATCTCTTCCGGGTCAGCCTCCCATTCCACCCCCAGGGCTGTGACGTTGTCGGAGTCGGCCCCGCCCTGACGCAAGGCCATCTCCACCACCTCAGGAACGGCATCGGAGAGCACTTGCTGGCCGAACTGGCGCACCAGCACCGACTCGGGAATCTGTCCCCAGAGGCCGTCGGAGCACAGCAGCACGATGTCGCCCCGCCGCATGGCCTGCGGCAGTCCCACCTCGATCATGGGCAGCTGACTGGAGCCCAGGCAAGTGAACAGCATATTGCGTGTCGGGCCGTCCGGCTGCAGCAGAGCAAGGCCATGCATCTGATCTTTTTTGTGCTGTTGCTCTACATGCGAATGATCGCGGGTGCGGGTGAGCATGGCCCCGTTGCGGATGAAATACAACCGCGAGTCACCGACATGCGCCCAGTGTGCGGCGCCGTTCTGCAACACGCAGACCACCACGGTCGTGCGCGGCGAATCGGTGAGCTTCTGTTCCTGCGCATAGCGCTGGATCTGCTCATGCGCGCGAAAGATGGAGCGCCGCAAAAACTCCTGCGGGTCACGCAAGGTCGGCCGCGATTCCTGTTGAAAAATATTAGCGATGGTCTGCAGCGCGAGGCGCGCCGCCACATCGCCGCGCGGGTGGCCGCCCAGACCGTCGGCCAAGGCGAACAAGGCGCTTTCGCGCGTGTAGCAATACCCCATGCGGTCTTGATTGTTCGCACGTGCGCCACGGCGGCTGACCTGATAGACAGAAAACTTCAATTCCGCTCCCTGGCGGCTGGTTTGCCCTGTTCAGGCGAAGGACTTGGCACGGCCTGGACAGGCGCGCCGAAGCGGGTGACATCGCGCACTTTCTGCACCTGCGATTTGGTGTCGTTGACCAACTCGTCGATATGCAGCCGCAACTTCTCACCCATGGTCAGATTGGTGTAGCGGCGCGCGCTCTCCGCGCCCAATTCGCGCTGCAAATTGAACACACTCTGCGGACGTGCCATGGCATCGAGTGACATGCACCACTCCACGATTTCGATCAGATTGTCGGAATACACCCCGCGCAGCTTGGACAACTGGGCCTGCAGGCGGTCTTTCTCCAGCCGTTGCGGCGCCTCGTAGGGCGGATAGCCGGTCATGCAGGCATAAATACAGGCGCCCACGGCGTAAATGTCGGTCCAGGGGCCAAAAGCGCCCTCACGCTTGTACATTTCAGGCGCGGCGAAGCCCGGCGTGTACATGGGTCGGAAGCGCTTGTCCTGCTGGTTGAGCACTTCGCGCGCGGCGCCGAAGTCGATCAGGATGGGCTTGTTCTCGTCGGTGATGAAAATATTCGCCGGCTTGATGTCCAGATGCAACATCTTGTGCTGATGCACCACGCGCAAGCCCTGGAGAATGTCGTCGAACAGCGAGCGGATGGTGGATTCGCGAAAAATCTTTTTACGTTTGAGTTCTCGCGCCGTGATGACGAACTCCTGCAGGGATGCCCCTTCCAGGTAATTCATCACCATGTAAACCGTGTCGTTTTCGCGGAAAAAATTCAGCACGCTGACGACGCTTGGATGCGAGATCTGCGCCAGCGACCGGCCTTCCTCGAAAAAGCTCTTCAGTCCCAGGCGATACAGCGCCAGTTTGTCCGGCGGCACGACCGGGCTTGCCTCACCCGGGCCGCGCTCCACCAGGGAGGCCGGCAGGTACTCCTTGACCGCGACACGCTGACCGTCCGAACTCAGCGCGAGATACACCACGCCGAAGCCGCCGCTGGCCACTTTGCGCACGATGCGATACCCGCCGATTTGCGATTCTGGCGCAAGCGGAGCGGGTTTGGATTTATGCGAAGTGGCCATGAGGACGAAGGCTAGCAGCCAGCGCGCCGATCGAGTGTGGAAAAATGCATGCAAAGGGGATGCGAGTGAAACCAATTTATAGCATGACTGGCTACGGCCAAAAGAGTGTGCAACTGTCGACCGGAGCAAAGATCCATATCGAGTTGCGCTCGGTCAACAGCCGCTTTCTCGACATTGCGTTCCGGCTGCCCGAAGAACTGCGCAGCAGCGAGGCCGCCATGCGGCAGGCGCTCACCCAAGGGTTGCGGCGCGGAAAAATTGATTGCCGCGCCGTGTTCGAGGCGCCGCAAGCCGCGCCTGCGCTGCCCGACGCCGCTGCGGCGGCGCCACTGCTGGCGGCCGAATCCGCGCTGCGCGCCATCGCCCCTCACCTCACGCCCTTGTCGGTGGGCGAGGTGCTGCGCTTCATCGGCAGCGCGCAGGAGGCGCATATCGACGCCGCTGAAATCGCTGTGGCCGCCAATACCGCGCTGGAGCAGGCCCTGGCGGTGCTGATTCAGGCGCGCGCACTCGAAGGCGACCGGCTGCGCGCCCTGCTGCTCGACCGCATCGGGCAAATCGCGCTGCACGCCGCCCGCGCCCGCGACATCGTCCCGCTTGCCGTGGAGCGACAGCAGGCACGGTTCACCGCGCGCTGGGAAGAAGCGCTGCGCGCACTCACCGGCGTGGAAACCAGCGCCGACACGTTGAACGACCGCCGCCTGCAGGAAGCCGCCAGCTTTGCCATCCGCATTGATGTCGCCGAAGAACTTGACCGGCTGCAGGCGCATCTGCAGACCCTGCGCGCGCTGCTCGCGCAGGGCGGGGAACTCGGCAAGCGACTGGATTTCCTCATCCAGGAATTGCACCGCGAAGCCAACACACTGGGGGCCAAATCCGCCGCGCTCGAACTCAGCGAGATTTCGCTTGAACTCAAGGTCCTGATCGAGCAGATGCGCGAGCAGGTTCAGAACATCGAATAAGGCAAGGTCCAACGTGTCTGCCAATTTTCCCGGAAACCTGTTCGTCGTCGCTGCGCCCAGCGGTGCGGGCAAATCCAGCCTGGTCAATGCGCTGCTCGCGCAGGACAGCGGCATTCAGCTCTCGGTTTCATGCACCACGCGGGCGCCGCGCGGCGCCGAAGTCGATGGCAAGCACTATGTGTTCATCGACAGTGCGGAGTTTCAGCGCCGCATCGACGCGGGCGAATTTCTCGAATGGGCGGAAGTGCATGGCAACCGCTACGGCACGTCTAAACGCTGGCTGGAACAGCGCATGGCCGACGGCATGGACGTGTTGCTGGAAATCGACTGGCAAGGCGCCGCGCAAGTGCGCCAGCAATTCGACAATGCCGTCAGCATTTTCA
>JAQTVS010000346.1 GCA_028706735.1 Thiomonas sp. | reverse complement strand
CCAGAGCCGGCGGCACGCCCAGCCACAGCAGCCCGGCCGCCAGCGCCAGCAGGGTGAGGCCATAGGTCATCCAGCGTCCGCTCGGCCAGAGCAGGCGCACGACTGCCAGCAGCATCAGGCCCAGTGCCGCCAGGGCGCGCGGCTGCTGCGCAGCGTCGAGCACTAGCGCGCCTGCCGCATCGGCCAACAAGGGCATGGCGGCACTCAGCGCAATGGCCAGCAGCGCGCATAGTGCGATGACGCCACCGGGCGCCCTATGCCGCAACACCGCAGGCCTGACGGCCAACGGCGCACCGGATGTGATGAGCGGGATCGCGCTCATTGCACCCGCCCGCCGCGCTTGCGCAGCACCACACGCTCCAGCACCGCCACCGCCGCAGTCAGCCCCAGCCCCAGCAGCGCGGCCATGACCAGCGCCGCCCACATCTGCAGAATGTTGCCGTAGTAAGACGCGGTGAGCAGGCGCGCGCCCAGGCCGCCTTGCGCGCCGGTAGACACCTCCGCCACCATCGCGCCCACCAGCCCGGCGGCCACCGCGACTTTCAGCGCCGGGAATACATAAGGCAGTGCCGAAGGCATGCGCAGCAGCCAGAACGTCTGCCAGCGCGAGGCGGCATAGGTCTGCAGCAATTCGGTTTCGATGCGCTGCGGCGCGCGCAGACCTTGCACCATGGCCACCGTCACCGGGAAGAAGCACAGGTACATGGCGATGACCGCTTTGGGCAGCAGGCCACTCAACCCCATACTGCCGAGAATGATGAGCACGATGGGCGCGAGCGCCAGCACCGGCACGGTCTGCGAGGCCACGACCCAGGGCATCAGCGCGCGCTCGGGCGTGCGCGCATGCACCATCAGCGCCGCCAGCACCCAGCCCAGCAGGCCGCCGAGCACGAAACCCAACAGCGTGGCCTGCGCGGTGATCCAGGTTTGCAGCAACAGGCTGCGCGGCGAGTCGAAGGGCCAGTCGAACAGGCCTTGCCACAGCGTGATGGCGATCTGGTGCGGCGCGGGCAGCACCGGTCGCGGCGCCGACCAGGTGGCCAGCAGCCAGTCGCTCCAGGTCCACGGCTTGTTCAGCGGCGCGAGCACCTGCTGCTCGGCGCTGTGACCATTGAGCAGCACGGCCAGGCCATACCAGAGCAGCACCAGCACGACGCCGACTGCCAGCACCGGCAAGGCCCTGCCCTGGAACGCGGGGCGTGCGCGCGCTGCGGGTGAATGCGGCGCCAATCGGATGACGGGGATGGAGGCCATGTGTCGGTCAATGGTGGCCGTCGCTGAGCGCCTTGCGCACGGCCTGCACCAGCGCCGCATATTCCGGCGTGTCGCGCAGTTCCAGGGTGCGCTCGTCGGGCAGGGTGGACGCGATCACTTCGACGATGCGCCCTGGCCGGGGCGACATGACCACGATGCGGGTGGACAGGTACACCGCCTCGGCGATGGAGTGGGTGACGAACACCACGGTGCGGCGCTCGCGCTGCCACAGCGCCTGCAACTGGGCGTTGAGATCGTCGCGGGTGATTTCGTCGAGCGCGCCGAAGGGTTCGTCCATCATCAGAATGCGCGGCTCAAACGCCAGTGCGCGGGCGATGGACACGCGCTGCTGCATGCCGCCGGACAATTGCCAGGGATATTTGTTCTCGAAAGCGGCCAGCCCCACGCGCGCCAGATGCTCGCGCGCCACATCGGCGGCCTGTTCCTTGCGCATGCCCTGGATGCGCAGCGGCAGCATCACATTGGCCAGCACCGTGCGCCAGGCGAACAGCGCCGGCGCCTGGAACACATAGCCATAGGCGCGTGATTGCCGCGCGTCACGGGGGCTCAGGCCGTTGACCCACACCTCGCCAGCGCTGATGGATTCCAGTTCCGCAATGACCCGCAGCAACGTGGTCTTGCCGCAGCCCGACGGACCGATGAGCGAGACGAACTCGCCCTGACCAATGCGCAGGTCAATGTCCTTGAGCGCCTGCACCGGGGCGTCCGCCGCGGCATACACCACACTGGCGCCGCGCACCTCGACGGCAGGTTTGGCGGAGGCGGCCAGGCGCGATTTGGCGAACGGATCAATCAGGGCAGACATGCGGAGGCGGTGAGAAGAACGAATGAACCCAATGGTCAGAACAGTTGCAAAGAGTGTGCCCGTGCCGCATCACCGCGCCACGCCCGCACGCTCGAGCATGGCGTGCAGCAGCACATTGGCCCCAGCGGTGATGTGCTCGGGCTTGGCATCCTCGATCTCGTTGTGGCTGATACCGTCTTTGCAGGGGATGAAAATCATCCCGGCCGGGGCCAGGCGCGCGGCGTACACCGCGTCATGCCCAGCGCCGGAAACTGCGGGCATGTGCGAGTAGCCCAGTTGCGCGGCGGCACGCTGCACCGCGTTGATGCAGTCGGCGTGGAAGGCCTGTGCGGGGTAGCTCGACACCAGGTCGATCTGGATGGACAGGCCGCTGTCCTCGGCCAGCTTGCGGGCCGTGGCCTTGACCTCGTCGGCCATCTGGTCGACTGCGGCGTCGCTGCCGTTGCGCAGGTCAATGCTGAACTTCACCCGCCCCGGAATCACGTTGCGGCTGTTGGGGTGGACGTGCACCATGCCCACGGTGCCGCGCCCGTGCGGCGCGTGGCGCAGGGCGCAGGCCACGACCTCCTGCATCAGGTGCGTGGCCACTTGCAGCGCGTCCTTGCGCAGGGCCATCGGCGTCGGGCCGGCATGCGCCTCCATGCCGGTGACGGTGCAGTCGAACCAACGGATGCCGAGCACGCCTTGCACCACGCCGATGGTCACATCGGCATCTTCGAGCACCGGACCTTGTTCGATGTGGGTCTCGAAATACGCGCCCAGGGGATGGTCGCCCGGCTCCTGCTCGCCGATGTAACCAATGCGCTCCAGCTCGCCCCGCACCGTCTTGCCCTCGGTGTCGGTGGCGGCGTAGGCGTGCTCCAGGGTGAAGGCTTTGGCGAACACGCCCGAGCCCATCATCACCGGCACGAAGCGCGAGCCTTCCTCATTCGTCCAGAACGCCACCTCGATGGGCGCTTCAGTTTCAATGCCGTGGTCGTTGAGGGTGCGCACCACCTCCAGCCCGGCGAGCACGCCGTAATTGCCGTCGAACTTGCCGCCGGTCGGCTGGGTGTCGATGTGGCTGCCGGTCATGATGGGCGGCAGCGCGTTGTTGCGTCCGGCCCGGCGCATGAAGCCATTGCCGATCTTGTCGATGGTCACGCTCATGCCCGCCTCACGCGCCCAGGCCAGCACCAGAGCGCGGCCCTGCTTGTCGAGATCGGTCAGCGTGAGACGACACAC
>JAQTVS010000040.1 GCA_028706735.1 Thiomonas sp. | reverse complement strand
CGAGCGCTCGCGCACGATTTCGGCGTAGCGCCGGATATTGGCCGCACTCGGCACGCTCTGCGCGAGCGAATTCAGATAAGGCAGGCCGCCGCACTCCTCGTGCTTGCCGATGGATTGCAGCGCTTCAAGCACGGTGATCACATCTGCCGGTTTGCTCAGGTTGACTAGATCGGCAATGGCCTGAAAGATGGCGCGGTGCTCATAGCGATAGAACTGCGCCGCCACCAACAGATCGGCGACTTTGTCGAAGGCCTGGTTGTCGAGCAGCAAACCGCCGAGCACCGACTGCTCCGCCTCGATGGAGTGCGGTGGTGTGCGGATGGCGTCGATGGCTTGGTCTTGCATGGCGGACACAATCGAGAAGTGTGGTGCGGAAAAAACAAATGGCATTGTGCCGCAAGGCTAGGAGCCTCTCGGGCTTTGGTCGTCGAAAGCGTTCTCGGAGAGCGGCGTAGCCAAAATGGGGCCCAGCGAGGACAGTTTTTGCCGGATTTGCAGACCCATAGCGGGGCTATGGGTCAAAAAGACGGTGAAAACGAGCTTGCGATGTTTCGGCGTCGCCAAAAATGGACTGCTGCGACCCATTTGCAGCCGACGATTCCAAAGCCCGACAGGCTCCCAGCCAAGGGCTTCGCAGACAACAAGGGCCGCAAAAGCGGCCCTTTCTGCAGCAGTGCGAAACCGAAAAAATTACATCGCTTCGGCTTTGACTAGCAGAGTGATGTCGGAGACGACATCGGTGTGCAGGGTAATCGACACCGCGTGCTCCCCGGTCGTCTTCACATGGCCTGCGGGGAAACGCACCTGCGCCTTGTTCACCTCAAAGCCCTGCTTGGTCAGCGCTTCTGCCACATCTCCGTGGGTCACGGAGCCGAACAGACGGCCATCCACCCCGGCCTTTTGCACCAAGGTGACCACCAGGCCGCCCAGCTTTTCGCCAGCGGCTTGCGCCAGCGCCAGTTTGTCGGCGGCGTGCTTTTCCATCTCGGCGCGGCGCGACTCGAATTCCGCCATGGCCACTGCAGTCGCGCGTTTGGCCATTTTTTTCGGAATCAGGAAATTGCGGGCATAGCCGTCCTTGACCTTGACCACGTCGCCCAGGTTGCCGACGTTCAATACTTTTTCGAGAAGAATGATTTGCATGATGTCGTCCCTGGTTTAGCCCTTGTGCAGGTCGGTGTAGGGCAACAGCGCCAGAAAGCGCGCGCGCTTGATGGCCGTGTTGAGCTGACGCTGGTAGTGCGCGCTGGTGCCGGTCAGGCGGGAGGGAATGATGCGTGCGTTTTCAGCGATCAGATCCTTGAGCACATCAACGTCCTTGTAGTCGATCTGCTCGACCTTGGCGACGGTGAAGCGGCAGAAGCGCTTGCGCTTGAACAGCGAGGATTGCTGGTTGCGGCGAGCGCGCTTGGGATCGTTCTTTTTGTCAAACTTGCGTGGTGGTGCCATGGTTAAACCTCAATGTATTGTGTGACGTGCAGCTTCATCTGGCGCGAGCCGCGACGTGTTGCACGCAAAAAACCGGAGACGCGCAGGGCTGCTCCTGGGCTCAAACGCTGAAGTTCGCGTGCGATCAATCCGAAACCGACACAGCCGATTTCCAGCTGCACTTCACAAGGCACACCGGCCTCGGATTGGGTGGATTGATGCTGCAACACGAAATCCAGCGCTTCGATGCCGGCCGGGGTGTAACGCAGTTCACTGCGTTCGGCCAGAATGCCCTGGAGATCGAGCCGATTGATCAGGCCGGTTGCTCCTGTTGCGCCTTGCGGGCCTCTTCGCGCTCGACATGCTTCATCATGATGGACGGCGCGGTTTCTGCCTTGTCCGTCTTGATCACCAGGCTGCGCAGCACGGCGTCGTTGAACTTGAAGCTGTGTTCGAGTTCGCGCAGGGTGTCCAGGTCGCACTCGATGTTCATGCAGGCGTAGTGTGCCTTGGCCAGTTTCTGGATGGGATAGGCCAGTTGGCGGCGGCCCCAGTCTTCAACCCGGTGCAGCTGGCCTGCCTTGGCGGTGACCGTCGCTTTGTAGCGCTCGATCATCGAGGGCACTTGCTCGCTCTGATCCGGGTGAAAAATCAACACAATTTCATAGTGACGCATGCAAACTCCTTCAATACGGCAGCGCGCCAGCCCCTGCTTTTCAGCAAATCGGTGCGCTGTCCTTGTGGATAAAAGCCGCCCGGGGCAACCAGAGCGTCAATTCTGGCAACTTGATCGGTGCGGCAAGGAACCCAGCATTATATACAGGCTGGGCGGGATGGCTTACTTTTTGGCGAGTTGCTGCCAGGTGGCAATCACCGTGTCAGGATTGAGGGAAATGGAGGAAATGCCCTGCTCCATCAGCCACTGCGCCAGATCGGGATGGTCGGACGGCCCCTGTCCGCAAATCCCGACGTATTTCCCTTCGGCGCGGCAGGCTGCAATCGCCTGCGCCAGCAGCACCTTCACTGCCGGATCGCGCTCGTCGAAGGCCTGCGCCACCAGCCCGGAGTCGCGGTCCAGCCCCAGCGTGAGCTGCGTCAGGTCGTTGGAGCCAATGGAGAAGCCGTCGAAATACTGCAGGAAATCCTTGGCGAGCACGGCATTGGAAGGCACTTCGCACATCATGATCACACGCAGGCCATTCTCCCCGCGCTTGAGGCCATGCCGCATCAGCAGCTCGATGACCCCTTTGGCCTCACCGAGCGTGCGCACAAAGGGCACCATGATTTCGACGTTGTCCAGTCCCATCTGCTCACGCACGCGCTTGAGCGCGACGCACTCCATCTCGAAGCTTTGCGCGAAATCGGGCGAGACATAGCGCGAAGCCCCGCGGAATCCGAGCATGGGATTTTCTTCATCGGGCTCGTAGCGGGAACCGCCGATGAGTTTTTTGTACTCGTTGGACTTGAAGTCGGACAAGCGCACGATGACCGGCTTGGGATAGAACGCCGCGGCGATGGTGGCAATGCCTTCTGCGAGTTTGTCCACATAAAACGCGCGCGGACTGACGTGGCCGCGCGCCACGCTCTCCACCGCCTTTTTCAGATCGGCATCAATGCTCGGGTATTCGAGCACCGCGCGCGGATGCACGCCGATATTGTTGTTGATGATGAACTCCAGCCGCGCCAGCCCGACGCCCTGGTTGGGCACCTGCGAAAAATCGAAGGCCAGAGTGGGATTGCCCACGTTCATCATGATTTTTGTCGGCACGTCAGGCATGGCGCCGCGCTCCACTTCTTTGATTTCGGTTTCCAGCAAACCGTCGTAAATCTGGCCGGTGTCCCCTTGGGCGCACGACACGGTCACCAGCATGTCGTCCTTGAGAACGTCTGTGGCATGGCCGCAGCCAACCACGGCGGGAATGCCCAGTTCGCGCGCAATGATCGCGGCATGACACGTGCGCCCGCCACGGTTGGTGACAATGGCTGCCGCCTTCTTCATCACCGGCTCCCAGTTGGGATCCGTCATGTCGGTGACCAGCACATCTCCTGCCTGCACCTGATCCATGTCGGCGATGGAATGCACCACGCGCACCGGCCCGGCGCCGATTTTCTGGCCGATGGCGCGGCCCGTCACCAGCACCGCACTCTTGCCCTTGAGCGTGTAGCGCTGTTCGGTGTGCCCGTGGCTGCGCGATTTCACCGTCTCCGGCCTTGCCTGCAGGATGTAGAGATGGCCGTCCATGCCATCCTTGCCCCACTCGATGTCCATCGGGCGCTGGTAATGCGCCTCGATGGTCAGGGCAAAACGCGCCAATTCCTGCGCCTCGTCGTCCGTCAGGCAATAGCGGTTGCGCAATTCCGAGGGCGTATCCACGGTTTGGACCAGGTGCGGCGAGCCTGCGGGGGCGAACTCCATGCGGATGAGTTTGGAGCCCAGATTGCGACGAATCACCGCCTCCTTGCCCGCTTTCAACGTGGGCTTGAAGACGTAAAACTCGTCCGGGTTCACCGCCCCCTGCACCACCGTTTCGCCCAGGCCGTAGGACGCGGTGATAAACACCACATCGGGAAAACCGGACTCGGTGTCGAGCGTAAACATCACACCGGACACCGCCTTGTCGCTGCGCACCATACGCTGCACCCCGGCGGACAGGGCAATATCGCTATGAATGAAGCCCTTGTGCACGCGGTAGGAAATGGCGCGATCGTTGTAGAGCGACGCGAAGACGTGCTTGATTTTGTCGAGCACTGCGTCAATGCCGCTGACATTCAGGTAGCTTTCCTGCTGGCCGGCAAAGGACGCATCGGGCAGGTCTTCCGCTGTCGCGGATGAGCGCACGGCAAACGAGGTGTCGGGCTGCCCCGTGGTGAGGTCGGTGTAGGCCTGGCGCACGGCCTGCTCCAGATCGGCGGGCAGCGGCGTGTTGAGCACCCACTGGCGGATTTGCGCGCCGGTGCGTTCCAGTGCGCGCACATCGTCGGCGTCCAGCGCCTCGAGCGTCGAATGAATGCGCTGATCCAGGCCGCCGACACGCAGGAATTCGCGGAATGCATGCGCCGTGGTGGCAAATCCGCCTGGAACGCGCACGCCGCTGCTGGAAAGCTGGCTGATCATTTCGCCGAGCGACGCGTTCTTGCCGCCCACTTGATCGATGTCGCTCATGCGCACATCTTCCAGTCGCAAAATCAGCTCTTTGCCGCTATGGGCCGGGTGTTGTTGGGTCATGATGAGAGTCCTTCATAGAATAAAAAATCTGGCGCCGTGCTGGATGTGGCGAAAATGACATGTCTTATTCGCGTTGGTGTCGTCATCTTCGCGCAGCACACGGACAATGAAGTCCATTCTAGGTTTTGAACCCTGACATATGCCCAACCGATCGGTATTTTTCGTCTCAGACGGCACCGGAATCGCGGCGGAAACATTCGGCAATTCCGTCCTGGCGCAATTCGACGTGCAACCGCACCGCATTCGCCTGCCGTTCGTCGATAGCGTCGAGAAAGCCGTGCATGCGGTGGAGCGCATCAATGAGGTGGAGCGCGCCGAGGGCAAACCGCCCATTGTGTTCGTCACCCTGGTGCATCCGGACGTGCTCGACATCATTCAAGGCGCCCGCGCTCTGGTGCTCGACATGTTCAACAGCTTCGTGCAACCGCTTGAAGTCGCTTTTGGCGCCAAATCCAATCACCGCATCGGCCGCTTCTCCGACGCGGCGTACAGCCCGCAGTATCACAACCGCATCGACGCCATCAATTTTTCGCTGATGCATGACGACGGCCAGTCCACCCGCAATCTGGCCGAGGCCGAGGTCATTCTGGTCGGGGTGTCGCGCTGCGGCAAGACGCCCACGTCGCTGTATCTGGCCATGCAGCATGGCGTGCGCGCGGCGAACTACCCGCTCATCCCGGACGATTTCGAGCGCATGCGCCTGCCTGATGGGCTGAACGGCCTGCGTCACAAGCTGTTCGGGCTGTCGATCACCCCCGAGCGCCTGAGCGAAATTCGCACGGAGCGCCGCCCCAACAGCCGCTATGCATCGCTGGACAACTGCCGCTACGAGGTGAGTGAGGCGGAGAAGCTGATGCGCCGGGAAAGCATCCGCTGGCTGTCTTCCACGCATAAATCCATCGAGGAAATCGCCACCACAATCCTGCAGCAAATCCGCCCGGATCGGCTGGAATATTGAGCGCCGCACACCATGCACGAAGACGACAAAAACGCCTATCTCCTGGGGTTTGCATCCACCCAGCAAAAAATCCCCGAGCGTGAAGAGGCGCTGCCCATTGACCCGGAGCGCGCCTTACACCCGATGATCGGCCTGATGGTGGATGCCGGCACCGACCTGTCGGGCACGATGGCAGCCGATCGGCGCGTGCGCATTTTGCCGCTGACCATTCAGTGGCCGGGGCGCACCCTGCTGGACAAGGGAACCACCGAGGTGCGCACCGTCGCACGGCAGCTCAGCCATGAGCGCATCCGCAGCGCCGAGGTCAGCGCGCCCGCCGTGGACGCACTGAGCTACCGGATGCATCCCCACCTTGCGCTCAACTTTGACCGCCTGCTGTTGCTCGCCACGCATCCCGCGCTGGTTGAAGCCAGTCGAAGCGTTGAGCAAATGCTGCAAAACCACCAGGAGGAAATCACGCATCTGCGCCGGGAACGCCAGCTCAGGCCCGATTACGCCTTGCAAGTCGTGAATAGCCGCTCACTCTTGAGCGGCCCTGCCCTGCAGGCGCGCCTGCTGCTGCATGCACCCGAACTGGTTGCCGGCGATCTCCCTGGTCTGGCACGATTTGCCAACACCCTGGCCGACCAGACCGAAGTGTGGCTGGCGCCGGGCCATCCCGGAGATATTGTGCTGACGTTGGGTCGCCAGGAGCATCCCGATCTGTCGCCCTGGGTGCAGGCCTGCAGCCCGCGCCTGACGCAGATCATGCACCGCTATCCCGTGCTGAGCTGCAAGTCCGGACAATTCGGCCTGGAATCGCGCACGAGCAAATGGAAATCAGCCGCAGCACAGATCATCGGGGTTGCGGCGCAGACCATCCGTACGGGACAACTGCGATACCCGCTCATTCAGCTCAGTTATGACGGCAGCATCCGCGAGTTGCGTGACTGGCCTGAAATGCAATTGCTGAAAAAATTGGCAGCCGAACAAGAAGTCAAGCTCCACGTCACCCACATGAGCCTGGGCGGGCGGGTGTGGGCGTCTGCGCAGTCGCTTTCTCTGGCATTCATCCGCAAAGCGCCGGACTGAACGGCTTGTTCAGTTCTTGAGGCTGAACTGCGACTGGCGCACGCCTTCGTAAAGACAGATCGCCGCTGACGCGGCCACATTGAGCGATTCCACCCCGTCTGCCTGCGGAATGCGCACAAGGGCGGAGCACTTGGCCACCAGCGCATCAGAAATGCCCTGCCCCTCATTGCCGAAAATCCAGGTGACAGGCTGCTGCAGATCGAGTTCGTACAACACCGTGTCCGCCTGCATATGCGTGGCATAAATGGGCCGCGGAACGATGTTGAGCACCTGCTCCCAGGGCGGGTCTTCAAACACGGGAATGACAAAATGCGCACCCATGGCCGCACGCAGCACCTTGGGCGACCACACCCCAGCGCAGCCGCGCAACAGGTAGACCGCGCCGCAGCCTGCCGCAGCCGCGGTGCGCAACATGGCGCCCACATTGCCTGCGTCCTGCACCCGGTCGAGAATGAGGGCCGCGCCCGGCTTGGGCTTGGATGTTTTGGGGCGGGCGATCAGCATGCCCACGGGCGGCCCATTCTCGACCGCTGTGATCCAGTTGAACAGCGCCTGATGCAGCACCACAGTCTGCGTGGTGCCAACGCGCTCCACCAAAGTGGCGATTTCCGGGTCGAGCAGGCCGGTGTCGGTGGTGATCAAAGGCTCGGCGACATGGCCAGCGGCAAGCGCAGCCTCGATGAGATGAATGCCTTCCAGCCAGACTTGGCCATGCTTGCGCACCGCACCGGGTTCTGTGGACAGGCTGCGCAAGGTTTTGATGAGCGGGTTTTCAGCCGAGGTAATGCGCTTCAAGGCAAGGCATCCTTCAACGAGTGGGCGGGAGTAAACGCCGGATAGGTGCAAAACTGCGGCGATGCGCCGCACAGGGCCCCAGTGTAAGCAAGGCCGCCTGGTGCACAGCCGTTCCATAGCCGCTGTGGCGCTCAAATCCATAGCTCGGATAGCGCCCAGCGAGATCGGCCATGAGGCCATCCCGATAGACCTTGGCGATGATCGACGCCGCACTGATGGCAGGTTGCGCCGCGTCTCCACCCACGATCGCACGGCACGGCATGGCAACGGCGGGCGTCTGGTTGCCATCGACCAGCAGCAGATCGACCGGGCAGTGCAATCCGGCCACTGCGCGCTGCATGGCCAGCAGCGTGGCTTGGAGAATGTTGAGTTGATCGATCTCTTCCACACTGCATTCGGCAATGCTCCAGCCCAGGCTCTGCGACCGGATCTGGGCGTCGAGCTGCACGCGGCGGCGCGCGCTGAGCGCCTTGGAATCGGCCAGCCCGGCGATGGGCCGCGCCGGGTCGAGCACCACGGCGGCCGCCACCACCGGCCCGGCCCAGGGGCCGCGGCCCACCTCATCGCAACCGGCAATGAAAGTCGCAGGCGCCGCCTCGTCTTGCCTGAACAGCGCGGTCTGCGTCATGGCGCCGCCATGTCGAGAATCGCTTGCGACGCGAGTGCCGCGGTGTCGCGCCGCAAGCTGAGGTGCATCTCCATAAAGCGATCCTGGAGTTGACGCTGCCGCGCGGCATCATCGAGCAGGCTGCTGGCCGCGTGCAGCAAGGCCTCGGGCGTGCAGTCATGCTGCAGCAACTCGGGCACCAGGCGCGTCCCCGCAAGAATGTTGGGCAAGCCGACATCGGGCAGATAGCCGCGACCGGACATCATTCGCCAGGACAGCGCGGACATGCGATAGCCGATCACCATGGGCCGCTTGAACAGGGCGCATTCCAGCGTGGCGGTGCCGCTGGCCACGATCGCCAGATTGCAGGCCGCCATCGCTGCGTGCGACTGGCCATCGATCAAGACCAGCGGCAAGCCGGGGTGCGCTGCGGCGGCCTCGAGCACCATGGGCTTGAGTGCCGGGTGCGCAATCGGCGCCACCACGGAAGAGGCCAAACCGCGCTGCACCAGCAAGGCGGCAGCGCCGAAGAAGGGCGCGATGAGATGCCGCACTTCTGCCCGCCGGCTTCCTGGCAGTACGGCAAGCACCTGGCCGTCAGCGGGCAGCCCCAGCGCGCGCCGAGCCGCAGCGCGATCAGGTTCGAGCGGAATGACTTCGGCCAGCGGATGCCCGATGTAAGTGGCCCTCACCCCGGTGTCGGCATAGATCGCTGGCTCGAAGGGGAAGATGCACAGCATGTGATCCACCGCCTGCCGGATGAGATCGATGCGCTCGCGCCGCCACGCCCAGATCGACGGACTCACCATGTGCGCCACAGGAATATGCGCCTGCCGCAGACGGCGTTCGAGCTGCAGGTTGAAGTCTGGCGCATCGACGCCGACAAACACCGCGGGCGGCCGGGAAATGAGCCGCTGGCGCAGCCTGCGGCGCATCAACAGGAGTTCGGGCAGGCGTGCGAGCACATCGGCGTAGCCATTGACCGCCAGACGCTCGCTCTGCCACCAGGCGTCGAAACCCGCTGCCTGCATTTTCGCGCCGCCGATGCCCGCCATATGCATGCCTGGCGCCCTGGCGCGCAGCGCCTGCAGCACATGCGAGGCCAGCAGGTCGCCCGAGGATTCTCCGGCGACAAAGGCCAGCGTCTGGGAGTCCATCGCCCGCTCAGGGACGGACGATGCCGCGTCCGGGTTGCGCCAGAAAGGTCTGCAGCACAGCCAGAGCCGCCCCGGCCTGCGCGTTGTTTGCAACGAGATCCGCCAGCTCGCCTCGCGCCTGCTCCAGGGTTAGTCCCTGGCGATAGAGCAAGCGGTAGGCCGTACGCAGCGCGGCGATCTGCTCGGGCGCATAGCCACGGCGGCGCAACCCTTCGGTATTGATGCCATGCGGCTTGGCCGGGTTGCCCGCCACCAGGGTGTAGGGCGGCACGTCCTGCAAGATGACCGAGCTGATGCCGGTCATCACATGCGCGCCAACGCGCACAAACTGGTGCACCCCGGTATAGCCGCCAAGCACCGCCCAGTCACCGACCTGTACATGGCCCGCGAGCTGCGCGTTGTTGGCGAAGATGGTGTGACTGCCCACCTGGCAGTCGTGCGCGATATGCACATAGGCCATGATCCAGTTGTCATGCCCGACGCGGGTGACGCCGCCATCTTGCGTCGTGCCGATATGCAAGGTGCAGTATTCACGGATCACGTTGCGATCGCCGATTTCCAGTGCGGTGTCCTCGCCCCTGAACTTTTTGTCCTGCGGCTCGCCGCCAATGACGCTGAACGGGTGAAGGCGGTTGTCCGCGCCGATGCGCGTGCGTCCTTCAACAACGACGTGCGCGCCGATGCGCGTCCCCGCACCAATGCGCACCTTCGGGCCGATCAGCGCGTAAGGGCCGATCTCGACGTTCTCGGCAATGTCCGCGCGAGGATCAACCTGCGCCGTGGAATGAATCGTCGGCATGCTGTCTCAGGACGCGCTGCGTTCGGTGCACATCAGATCAGCCTGTGCGACCACATGGCCGTCCACCGAGGCCTCAGCGGTGAATTTGTAGATGCCGCGCATATTGCGCGTCATTTCGACATACAGATGCAACTGATCGCCCGGCGCCACCGGCTGCTTGAACCGCGCGTTGTCGATCCCGACGAGGTAGTACAACGAGCCCTCAGCCGGGGTCTTGCCGGCGGAGCCAAACGCCAGAATGCCCGACGCCTGCGCCAGCGCCTCGAGAATGAGCACCCCAGGCATGATGGGTTTTTGCGGAAAATGGCCAGTGAAAAACGGCTCGTTGAAGGTGACGTTTTTATAAGCCTTGATGTACTTGCCATTGACTTGCTCGACCACGCGATCGACCAGCAACATGGGGTAGCGGTGCGGGAGAAGCTCAAGGATCTGGAGAATGTCGTGCGTGGTCGTCATGTGGAGTGGTCTGTTTTCAAAGACTCGAGTTGATGTTCAAGGCTGCGGATGCGGTCGCGCAACTGGTGCAACTGCCGCACGGTGGCCGCGTTGCGTTCCCAGTTGGCGTGGGTATCCAGCGGAAAGGCGCCGGTGTACATGCCGGCCTGATGCACCGAGCGCGACACCAGCGACATGCCGCCGATGACCACGCCGTCGGCAATGCTCAAGTGCCCCGCAATGCCCACGCCGCCGCCGATAAAGCAATACGCACCGATTTCCGCGCTGCCCGACACGCCCACGCAACCCGCCAGCGCGGTGTGCGCGCCAATGCGCACGTTGTGCGCGATCTGCACCAGATTATCGATTTTCACGCCCGTGCCAATTTCAGTATCGTCGAGTGCGCCACGGTCGATGGTGCTGTTGGCCCCGACTTCCACGTCATCCGCCAGGACCGCAATCCCGGCCTGCGCAATTTTGACCCCGGCGCCCTCGGCATCGCGTGCATAGCCAAAGCCGTCACTCCCGACCACTGCGCCGGACTGCAGCACGCAACGCGCGCCGAGGCGGCAACCCCAGCCCACCACGCTGCGGGGATGCAAAATGGAATCAGCGCCAATCAAGGCGTCACGGCCCACATGGCAGCCCGCGCCAACATGCACCCCATCGGCAATCTGCGCACCGGCCTCGATCACGGCAAACGCATCAACCCGCGCCAGATCAGACACCCTGGCCGCCGGATCGATGTGCGCAAGCGCGTGGCGACCGGGTTGGAATAACGGCTGCCGCAGCCGCCAGAACCATTGCGACAGCCGGGCGTAATAGAGATAGGGGTCTTGCGCAAAAATGGCATTGCCCGAAGGGGGTAATTCCCCCTTCAACGCAGTAGGCAGGATGACCGCAGCGGCTTGGCTATGCGCGATTTGCGCACGCAGTTTTGGACGGCTTAGAAAGGTGATGTCCGTTCCGCCGGCGGAACCGATGGGCCGAAGACGCGCAACCCGCGCTTGCGGGCTTCCGACCAACTCTCCGCCAAGGCGGGCGACGATCTGCTCAAGCGTCAGCCCGTCCATAGAACTGCCACGCATCGGGACGGCGGGCGGGCTCACTTGCCCGACTGTGCATCCAACGCCTTGAGCACCTTGTCGGTGATGTCGATACGCGGGTTCACGTACACGGCCTCCTGGAAAATGATGTCGTAGTGATCTTTCAGGGCAATGTCGCGCACCACCTTGTTGGCCTTGTCCAGCACCGAGGCCAGCGCCTCATTGCGGCGCGCGTTCAGGTCTTCCGAGAACTCCCGTTGCTTGCGCTGAAACTCGCGGTTCATGTCAACGAGGCTCTGCTGCGCCTTGATGCGATCGGCGTCCGACATCACCGGCCCGTTCTTTTCAAGATTTTCATTGGTCGTCTTGATCTTGGCCGCCATGTCCTGGAGTTCCTTGTCGCGCTTGGAAAACTCCGACTCCAGCTTTTGCTGCGCCGCCTTGGCCAGGGTGGAGTCTTTCAGCACCCGTTCGGTGTTGATGAAGCCGATTTTCATTGGCGCATTGGCGGCAGCGCCTGGTGCGGGCGCAGCAGTTTGCGCCATGACCGGCGTGCAGGCGAAGAAAGCAGATGCACAAACTGCGGCAAGAAGTGAACGAGACATGGTGTGGAATTTCATGAAAATCGAATGAGTTTAGAACCCGGCGCCCACAGTGAACTGGAAGCTCTGCAGTTTATCGGTGGTTTTGGAACGGATCGGCTTGGCAATGCTGAACTTCAACGGGCCAATGGGCGAAATCCAGGACACCCCGATACCAATCGACGAGCGCATATCGCTCAGGCTGACTTTTTGATTCTCGCCCCACACATAGCCGTTGTCGTTGAACACGGACATGCGCAGGGAGCGGTCTGCCCCGGTGCCAGGAAAAGGGAACTGGTACTCGAAGTCGGCAATCAGCATCTTGCTGCCACCGAGCGCGTTGCCTTGCGCATCCTGCGGGCCCAGCGAACTTTGCTGGAAGCCACGCACGGTGCCGATGCCCCCGGCATACAGGTTCTTGAAAATGGGCAACGGCTGGCCATTGAGGCCATGCGCATAACCCACCAGACCGTTGAAAGCGAGGTTGGTGTTGCGGGTGATGGGCTGGTACTGCTGATACTGATAGGTGATCCGGTCATAGCGCAGGGTGCTGAACGGACTGATCTCGAAACTCAGACGCTGATACCGCCCATCGGTCGGCACCAGCGCGCTATTGCGGCTGTCGCGCTGCCAGCCGATGGTCAGCGGCACGCCGCTGGATGTTTTGCCAAATTGGTTGACGTAGGCGATGTAAGACGCGGGCGCACCGGGCGACAGGTCAAGCGTGTAGCGCTCGAAGCCGGCCCCGAAAAACACCCGGTCAACTTCAGTGAACGGAATGCCGAACTGCAGATTGAAGCCCGGGGTGACGATTTTGTAGTTGCTGCCCTGGCTGGTGTAAGGCTGGATGGTGCGGTAGTAGGCATTCACCGTGCGGCTGATGCCGTCTTCGGTGAAATACGGATTGGTGCTCGATACCGATAGCGTGCGGTAGTAGCTCGATGTATTGAAATCGACCGCGAGGTTGTTGCCGCTGCCGAAAATATTGTCCTGGCTGATGCCGGCGTTGAACGACAGCTTGTTCGCGCTCGAAAACCCCACGCCGAGGGACAAACTTCCTGTGGGCTTTTCCTCGACGTTCATGTCGAGATCCACCTGGTCATTGGTGCCAGGCACTTCACGCGGCTGCAACGTCACTCCCTTGAAATAGCCCAGTCGATCAACCCGGTCGCGAGACAGCTTGATGCGGTCGGTGTCATACCAGGAGTCTTCATACTGGCGGAACTCGCGGCGGATCACTTCGTCGCGCGTGCGGGTGTTGCCTGCAATGTCGATGTGGCGCACATAGATGCGTTTGCCCGGCTCAGCGGTGATGGTGAACGCAACCTGATCGGTCGCGCGATCGATCACCGGCTTGGCATCCACCCGGGCGAACGCATAGCCATAGACGCCGAACTGGTTCGTGATGGCCTTGACACTATCGTTCAAGGCCTGGGCGCTATA
>JAQTVS010000345.1 GCA_028706735.1 Thiomonas sp. | reverse complement strand
CAGATTGAGCAGCGACAGCGAGTTCTGCGACTTGATCGCCGCAGTCATCCAGCTCTTGAGGTTGTCGTCATAGCGCGTCGATTCCAGCGCCTCGTTGCCAAACATTTTCACCGTCTCGTAGTTCAGCAGGGCGTCAATGGCGCGCTGGTTGGCGCGCGAATCCTGCGTGTTCATTTCACGCCGCAGATGGGTGCGCCACTCGGTGACGGTGATGGTGAACCCCACATACAAGGCCAGCGCCGCCAGCGCGATGCCGGCAAACCAGATGTCATACTTCACCAGCAGGATGCCGATGACCAGCGCCATCTCGACCAAGGTCGGCAGGATGCTGTAGAGCGTGAACGACACCAGGCTGGAAATGGCCCGCGTGCCGCGCTCCATGTCGCGCGACATGCCGCCTGTCTGGCGCTCCAGGTGATAGCGCATGCTCAGGCTGAACAGATGGTCGAACACCTGCAGCGCGATCTTGCGCACCGCTCCCTGCGTGACCCGCGAGAACACCACCTCGCGCAATTCGGTGAACAGCGACACGCTCAGCCGCAACAGCCCGTAGGCCGCCAGCAGCGCCACCGGCACGACCAAGGCCGTGCGCGGATCTCCCGGCTTCAAATCCAGCGCGTTGACAATGTCCTTGAGCACGATGGGCACGCCCACATTCGACACCTTGGCGGCGATCATCATCAACAAGGCGAGCACCACGCGGGCGCGGTACTCCCACAGATAAGGCCACAGGGCCGACACGACGGCCCAGCGCGAGCGCTGCGGCGCCGCGCGAGAAGAGCCGGGCGGCTCTGGCAAAGCAGAGGAAGTTCTGGCGTGCATGGATGGGGTGAAATGCGGGCAAGTGCGGCTTGCCCTCAGAAAGAACGGCGCGTAGCAGGAGCGGCTCAGGAGCGGCTCCCCCCTTTAAACTACGCGGCCCGATTGATCCATTATCTGCGCCGCAACGGCGATCTGCCCGGAGCCATTCATGTCCCTCGCCCCCCAACTCCCCGATTGCGCGCCCACCCTGCGCACCCAGGCCCGTCCCGCCGATGTGAACATGCATGGCGACATCTTCGGCGGCTGGATCATGGCGCAAGTGGACATCGCCGGCGGCATCACCGCGGCCTGGCGCGCCAAGGGCCGGGTGGCCACCGTGGCGGTCAAGGAGTTTCTGTTCAAGCAACCCGTTCTGGTGGGCGATGTGCTGTCGTTCTTCACCGCAGTCGACCATGTGGGCAACACCTCGGTCACGGTGCGCGTGGAGGTCTACGCTCAGCGCACGCCGTCGAATGTCGAGGTCATCAAAGTGACCGAAGCGCTGTTGACCTATGTTGCCGTCGGAGCCGATCGCCGCCCACGGCCCGTGGATCAGGCGTAAACGCTCTTTCCACAAACGACAAGGCCGCCTTCAGGGTCTCCATCGGGCGGCCTTGTCGTCTTTCAAGACGCTGATGACTTGCTTTCGCCTTCTGCAGCGTCGGCGCCTTCTTCACCCACACCACCTGGCGGCGGACTGACGGTGATGACTGCGGGATTGTCCACGCCGTGGGTCAGCACGGCCACGCCCTTGGGCAGCTTGAGGTCGCTGATATGCACGCTCTGATGCAGAGTCAACGCGCTCAGATCCACCGCGATGAACTCGGGCAGGTCTGCGGGCAGGCAGGACACTTCCACTTCGGTCATCACATGGTTGACCAAGCCGTGGCCGAGTTTGACCGCGGGCGACTCTTCAGCGCCGGTGAAGTGCAGCGGCACCTTCATGGCGATCTTGTGGCCAGCTTCCACGCGCTGGAAATCGATGTGCAGCACCAATTGCTTGAAGGGGTGCATCTGATAATCACGCAGCAGCACCTTGCTGGTCTTTCCCGCAACGTCCATCTCCAGAACGGAAGAATGGAACTGCTCTTTCTTCAGCGCATGGAACAGCGCGTTGTGATCGAGTTCGATCATTTGCGGCGCTTGTTCGCCGCCATAAATAATGCCGGGGGTTTTCCCGGCGCGGCGCAGGCGGCGGCTCGCACCAGTGCCCTGCAGACTACGTTCGAATGCGACGACTTTCATGTCGGCTCCTGAAAATGGGGCAATGCCCCGTGGTGAACGGCGCCTGCGACCAGCGCCGTGACAACCCGCCGGGACCCCGGCGGGAAAAAATCAGAACAGCGTTTCCTGCTCGTTGAACAACTGCAGCACCGAACCGCCATACGCGATGCGCTGAATGGTCTGGGCGATGAGCGACGCCGCGGAAAGCTGGCGGATCTTGCCGCATTCGCGCGCTTCCTGGCGCAGCGGAATGGTGTTGGTGACCACCAGCTCGTCGATGGCGCTGCTTTGCAGCCGCTGGATCGCCGGTCCGGACAGCACCGGGTGCGTGCAATACGCCATGACCCGCTTGGCGCCGCGTGTCTTGAGCACCTCGGCGGCCTTGGTCAGCGTGCCCGCGGTATCCACCATGTCATCCATGATGATGCAGTTGCGCCCGTCGATCTCGCCGATGACGTTCATCACCTCCGAGACATTCGGCTTGGGGCGGCGCTTGTCGATGATGGCCAGATCGCACTCCATCAGCTTGGCCAGTGCGCGGGCGCGCACCACGCCGCCGATGTCGGGCGACACCACGATGAGGTCGCTGTAATTCTTTTCGCGCAGATCCGACAGCAGAATGGGCGAGGCGTAGATGTTGTCGACCGGAATATCAAAAAAGCCCTGCACCTGATCGGCGTGCAGATCCATGGTCACCACACGCGCAACGCCTGCCGCCTGCAGTACATTGGCCACCACCTTGGCGGTGATGGGCACACGGGCAGAGCGCGGGCGTCGGTCCTGGCGCGCATAGCCGAAATAGGGAATGACTGCCGTGATGCGCTCGGCCGAAGCGCGCTTGAGCGCATCGACCATGATGAGCAGTTCCATCAGGTTGTCGTTGGTCGGCGCGCAGGTGGACTGCACGATGAACACCTCGCGGGCGCGCACATTCTGCTGAATTTCGACGGTGATTTCACCGTCCGAAAAACGCCCGATATAGGCCTGGCCAAGGCCGATTCCGAGTTGTTCCGCAACTTCCTGGGCAAGCGCCGGATTGGCATTGCCGGTGAACAGGATGAAGTCCGCCGGATTCGGTGTCATGGTGGAATGTTGCGCGCTTGTTGCGCCTGAAATGCCGTGCGCTTTTGGCTCTGGCAAGCCCGCGGTCTGCAGCGCGCAGGCGAAACGCTTTTCAAAACTGCTTGCGAAACTCGTGGCTGGGGAGGAAGGACTCGAACCCTCGCATGCCGGAATCAAAATCCGGTGCCTTAACCAACTTGGCGACTCCCCAACACCATTCGCACAAGGCGAATGAAAAACCTGTCTACCGACTTCGTCCG
>JAQTVS010000344.1 GCA_028706735.1 Thiomonas sp. | reverse complement strand
TCGAAGCCGCCACCCGCGCGTTGCGCGACGGGCGCACCGGCTACACCTTGGCCCCCGGCCTGCCCGCCTTGCGCGAGCGCATCGCGCAGCACTATGCGCAAGTCCACGGCGTGCAGATCGACCCGGCCCGCGTGTTCATCACCGCGGGCGCCTCGGGCGCGCTCACCCTGGCCAGCCTGCTGCTGTTCAACCCGGGCGACGAGGTGCTCATGCCCGACCCGAGCTATCCGTGCAACAAGAACTTCGTTGCCGCTGCGGGCGCGCGGGCGCGCATGTTGCCCGCGCCGGCGCAGCAGCGTTTCCAGCTCACCGCAGACGAGGTCGAAGCCGCCTGGAATCCACGCACCGCCGGGGTGCTGCTGGCCTCGCCGTCCAACCCCACCGGCACCTCCATCGCCCCGGACGAGTTGCGCCGCATTGCAGACGCCGTGCGCACGCGCGGCGGGGTGAGCTTGGTCGACGAGATCTATCTCGGTCTCAGCTACGACAGCGCCTATGGCCACACCGCGCTGGCCGCGGGCGACGACATCATCACCGTCAACAGCTTCTCCAAATACTTCCAGATGACCGGCTGGCGGCTGGGCTGGCTAGTCGTGCCGCCCGCCCTCGTCGCCCCGCTGGAGCGGCTGGCCGGCAATCTGTTCATTTGCGCCAGCAGCGTGGCGCAACATGCCGCGCTGGCCTGCTTCGAGCCCGACACCCTGGCCGAATACGAACGCCGCCGCGCCGAGTTCCAGCGCCGCCGCGACCTGATCGTGCCCGGCCTCGAAGCCTTGGGCCTGCGCGTGCCCGTGCGGCCGGACGGCGCGTTTTATGTGTACGCCGACTGCTCAGCCTACAGCGCCGACAGCTGGGATTTCTGCTTCGAGGTCATGCGCGACACCGGCGTCGTGCTCGTGCCCGGCAAAGACTTCGGCGCCGCCGAGCCTGCGCGCTACTTCCGCCTGAGCTACGCCAACAGCATCGCCAACCTGCAGGAAGCGCTGGCCCGGCTGCAGGGCTATCTGGAGCGCAAAGCGGCATGAGTGCGGACGTGCGCGCGTTCCAATGGCCGTTGCGGGTGTACTGGGAAGACACCGACGCCGGAGGCATCGTCTATTACGCCAACTACCTCAAGTTCTTCGAACGCGCGCGCACCGAGTGGCTGCGCAGCCTGGGATTGGCGCAGTCCGAACTGGCGGCGCAAGCCGGGCTGGTGTTCGTCGTGGCCGATGTGCATCTGCGCTACGCCGCTCCGGCAAGGCTGGACGATGCGCTGCAGATCCAGCTCCGCCTGCAGGACTTTGGCGCGGCAAGCCTGCAGGTGGTGCAACACGCTTGGCTGACGGATGCCCAGGGTGCGCCGGTCACGCTGCTGTGCGAAGCCACGGTGCGCGCTGGCTGTGTGCAAGCGGCAAGCCTGCGACCGGCCCGCATTCCGGCTGAGATGCGCACGCGCATCTCCCGCTGGGCTGCGGGCTGAAGGCTTGCCGGGCCGCGTGGCATCCCCGCCGTGAACCTTTTTCCAGCGCCCATGTCCTCATGTTTAATGCGCCTGCGCGCCGGGGATTTGTTGTAATGCAGACTGTTCAGCCGTCGTTCCGTTTTCTCTTCCCGCTCTAGCCAACCCAGCCCACTCCCTATGGATCAAAACTTCTCCATCGTATCCATGGTGCTCGGCGCCAGCATCGTGGTGCAGCTCGTGCTCGCGCTCCTGCTCTCGGTGTCGCTGGCAAGCTGGACGGTCATCTTCCGCAAGTATTTCGCCATCAAGTCGGCCCGCGTCAAGTCTGAAGACTTCGAACAGGAGTTCTGGTCGGGCACGGGGCTGAACGATCTTTACCAATCTGCACTCAGCAACGGCCGTCATGGCAGCCCGCTGCAGCGCATTTTCGCCTCGGGCATGCGCGAATATCTCAAGCTGCGCGAGCGCCATGTGCTCGACGGTTCCACCCTGGTGGACGGCGCCCGCCGCGCCATGCGCGCCGCCTTCCAGCGCGAGATGGACGCGCTCGAAGCCAACCTCTCCTTCCTCGCCTCGGTCGGCTCGGTTTCGCCCTATGTCGGCCTGTTCGGCACGGTGTGGGGCATCATGCACGCCTTTGTCGGCCTGTCCAATCTGCAACAGGTCACGCTGGCCACCGTAGCGCCCGGCATCGCCGAGGCGCTGGTGGCCACGGCCATCGGCCTGTTCGCCGCCATTCCTGCGGTGATCGCCTACAACTTCTTCGCCCGCGACATCGACCGTCTGGCCAACCGCTACGAGTCGTTCACCGAAGAGTTCTCCAACATCCTGCAGCGCCAGAGCGCGCCAGCCCCCACAGCGGCGCAAATGGCGACCTCGGCTGCTGCGGCTGCCACGCGTGCGCAGGGCCCCATCACCGGCTTCGGCGGAGGACGCTGAGATGAAACAGCCCCCCCACTCGCTGCGCTCACATTCGCATGGCATGGGCCAGTCCGCAGGGCCTGCGCCATGTGCCGCCCACCCCTCCGAGGGAGGTGTCAGCGCCTTCGGAACGTCCGCGCGGAGTTGACATGCCCTCCATCCAATCAGGTAGCCGCGGGCGGCGCTCGCGCCGTGCGCTGGCCGACATCAACGTCGTCCCCTATATCGACGTCATGCTGGTGCTGCTGATCATTTTCATGGTCACCGCGCCCCTCATCACACCCACCATGGTCAAGCTGCCCACGGTGGGCAACGCGCCGCAGGCGCCCAGCGTCCTGGTGCAGGTCACCATCCAGAAGGATGACATGCTCGAAGTCTCGTTGCGCAACCCCAAGAGCAAGTCGGGCAATGCCGCGCCGCAGCCCGTCACCCTCAAGGCATTGCCGCAGACCGTGCAACAGCTTGCCGCGCAAGCCGGCCTGAGCCTCGACGCCATGCCGGTGCTCATTGCTGCCGACAAGAATGTGAAATACGACGCGGTGATGCGCGCGCTCAATCTCCTCAAACAGCACGGGGTCGAGCGCGTGGGCCTCGCCGTGCAGCCCAACCCCTGATGCGTTCTCTGGCATGAGCACGGCACGCTTTCCCTCCGGCGACCCCAACGCGCTGCGCCCCCCGCACGAGCGCGGCACCGTCCGCGCCTTCGGCTTGGCTGCGCTGTTTCACCTTCTACTCATCGCCCTCATCGCCTTTGGCGTGCACTGGAAAAGCCACCCGCCTGAAGCCGTGGAAGCCGAGCTGTGGTCGCCCACGGTACAACAGGCCGCACCGCGGCCCACGGCGCCCATGGAGCGCAAGCAGCCACAGCCCCAGCCGCATCCGGCGCCACCACCCCCGCCGCCAAAACCCGTCGCGCAGCCCAAGCCGCAGCCCCAGGTGCAGCAGGCCGACATCGTGCTGCGGCAGGAACGCGAAGCCGCGTTGAAAAAAC
>JAQTVS010000343.1 GCA_028706735.1 Thiomonas sp. | reverse complement strand
TCTTGCATGGTCTCGAACATGTCGGCGATCAGCGCGCGCAACTTCGGGGAGGCGGTATCGGCCACTGGGCGTGCGACCCGCAGCAGCCGCGGATCGCCCATGCGCAAGATGGTGTGGATGGTCATGGTTCTGTGGATCAAAAGTCCCGTGGAGCGCGATGAAATCAGGGCATGCCCGCGTGATGCGCCAACCATTGCAGCGCGTCACGCATCTGCAGGTAGGCGATGATGAATTCAAACATCATGCGCCACATGAGTTCCATGCACAAAAAGCACAAGACGAACAGCAGGATGCCAGTCAACCGCCAGCGCTTCGGAACCACGCGCCTTGTCGCGTCTGCGGCGGTTCCGCGCATCCACTTCCAAAGCTGAAAGCGGCCCAGCCAGAGCCAGACGCCCCAGGCCATCAAGGGCATGCCGATCGCACCCAGCGCGTAAACAACGCGCAGCACGTCCAGACTGACGAAGGTGCGAAATGAGAAAAAATCGGCGAAAAAATTGAGAGCGGCCTGCATCACACAATCACCGGTTCAGGCTCCAGGCGGAGGCCGAATTTTTGTTCCACGCTGGCTTGCACCGCCTGCGCCAGAGCGAGAATATCGGCGCCTCTGGCGCCGCCTCGATTGACCAGAACCAGGGCTTGCTGCTCATGCACGCCGGCGCGACCCAAGAACTGCCCCTTCCAGCCACAGGCCGCAATCATCCAGGCGGCGGCCAGCTTGTAGGTGCCGTCTTCCAGCGGATAACTCACGATGTCCGGATGCTCTTCCAGGATCTCGTTGCGGATGGTGCGGTTGACGACCGGATTCTTGAAAAAGCTGCCAGCGTTTCCCAGCTTGGCCGGATCGGGCAGCTTGCTGCGCCGGATGGCGCAGACCGCGTCGAACACCTCTCTCGGACTCGGATCGGTGAGTTTTTGGCGCTGCAGCCAGCGCTCCACATCGGCATAGCCCGTCACGGGCGTCCAGGGCTTGGGCAAGCGCAGGCGGACGGCGGTGATGACCGATTTTCCGGCCAGCTCGCGCTTGAACACGCTGTCGCGGTAGCCCAGGCGGCAATGCGGCGCGGGCATTGTGGCGCTGCGCCCGGTGACCAAATCGACCACATCCACGGACTCCAGGCGGTCCGAGAGTTCCAGGCCATAGGCGCCAATGTTCTGCACCGGCGCCGCGCCAGCGGAACCCGGAATCAGGGCAAGATTTTCCAGTCCGGCGCAGCCCTGGTCCAGCGCCCATTCCACGACGCCATGCCAAGATTCGCCCGCGCCCGCTTCGATCAGCGTGGAGCGGGCGTCCTCTTCGAGCACGCGCAGGCCAGAGATTTCCACCTTGACCACTACCGCATCCACATCCTGCGTGAGCAGCAGATTGCTGCCGCCGCCAAGTATGAACTTCGGCGCGCGCCCCAGATCGGGGTGATCGACCACCAGACGCACATCGCGCGCACTGCGCACCCGCACGAGACGGCGTGCCGTGGCGTCAACGCCAAACGTATTGAGTGCGCGCAGCGGCACATCGGTTTCGATTTGCAGGCTCATAGAATCCAGTCACGCAAATCCTTGCATTATCCCTTTCAGGATGTCTTCATGCCGACTTTCGATACCGTTCTTGAACCCGATCTCGTCGAGGTGCGCAATGCCTGCGATCAGGCCTCCAAAGAAATTGCCACGCGGTTTGATTTCAAGGGCAGTTCGGCGCAGATTGAACAGGCCGACAAGGCCCTCACCCTGACGGCGGACAGCGACTTCCAACTCGCGCAGGTGCGCGACGTGCTCATGGCCAAGGCCGCGAAACGCAAGATCGATCCGCGCTTTTTCGACCTGGGCAAGATCGAAAAAATCTCCGGCGACAAGGTCAAGCAGGTCATCACCGTCAAGGCCGGCATTCCGCAAGAGCTGGCAAAAAAAATTACCGCTGCCATCAAGAGCTCCAAGCTCAAACTGACCTCGGCTATTCAGGGCGATGTGGTGCGCATCACCGGCGCCAAACGCGATGATCTGCAGTCGGCCATGGCCATCCTGCGCAAAGACATCGACGAAGCGCCGCTGTCGTTCAACAACTTTCGGGACTGAATCGGCCATGCCCGCACGCGCCATGCGCCGTGTCGCCCCAATCCGGGTGCTCGCGGCGGTTGCTGGCGCGCTGTTCTGCAGCAACGTCGTCGCCGCGGCAGCGCGTGTCGGCCTGGCTGGCCGGTTCGGCGATCAGGCGCTGCTGGTCATCAACGGCGGCGCGCCCCGTGCCGCGCACATCGGCCAGACGGTATCTGAATACGGTGCGCGTGGGACAGATCGAGTTGCGCAATGTGCCCGCTGTGGTGTTCACGCCGCGGCACTGATCCGCCGCTATTTCTTGCGCCCGATGCGGCTTTCCTCGCCGCGCATCAACTTGCCGATATTGGCCCGGTGACGCCAGATCAGCAGCGCGCTGATGATGGCCAGAGCAAACAGCAGTGCCGGATCAGTCTCCCAGGCCAGTCCGCCGCCAAACCAGTAATAAAACGGCGCGAACACCGCAGCCACCAGCGCGGCGAGCGAGGAATAGCGAAAGAACCCCGCCACGATCAGCCAGGTTGCCAGTGTGGCCAACCCCAGCCAGGGCTGAACGGCCAGAAGCACGCCGGCCGCCGTGGCCACGCCCTTGCCTCCCTTGAAATGAAAGAACACCGGGTAGAGATGCCCGAGAAACACCGCCACCGCCACCAGCGCCACGCCGGGGGCGCCCAGTCCGTAAGGCGGACCGAGCACCATGGCCAGCCACACCGCGAACCAGCCCTTGAACGCATCGAGAAACAAGGTCAGGACGGCGGCCAGCTTGTTGCCGCTGCGCAAAACATTGGTCGCGCCTGGATTGCCTGAGCCGTAGCTGCGCGGATCGGCCATGCCCATCGCGCGGCTCACCAGCACGGCAAACGAAAGCGACCCCAGCAGGTAGGCCAGACCGGCGAAAATCAGCGCCACCACAGTCGATGTATTCATCGAAAACAAACTCCGGTTGGAAACCTCCCCTTCAGGGGGATAATCGGACACGGGAGAGGCGTAACCTCTTCCGTGTTGTTTCGCCCGGCCAGTCCGGGCGCGGATTGAAACATGCGGCGTGATTCTATTGACTGCCCCCAGGGTCGGCACGCCGACCCGCCCCCCCCGAGGGTGATGAGGCCAGCGGCTCCAAGCTGCCCTGCGGCAGCTCTGACAAAGCCGAATCCGAGCCGCATGCTTGCGGCGAGGTGGACAAGGAAACTTGGAGCGGCTAGGCGTTTACCGCTTACTTGAGAGGCAGGGCGCAATCCACCGGCCTGGCCTGCAATTGCACTGTGAGCACGGCGGGCGGCAAGCCGAGCAAAAAACCCCGCCGTCCGCCG
>JAQTVS010000342.1 GCA_028706735.1 Thiomonas sp. | reverse complement strand
TCTCATGGCACTCACCAGATGGCCCGCGCACGCGTTGAGCACGATCGGCCCACGCCGCGTTGCCTCAGAATCCGCGCCGTCCACCCCGATCGCATGCGATCGGGATCAAGTCCGACAGACTCCTAGGGCGGAACAATCGCTTAGCTATTTTTATAATTAAATATATAAAAATAATCCGTTTTACGTGTTGATAACTGCTGTCTAGGATTTGTGTCATTCCCGATTCACTCAAGTCTTCAAGCCATCATGTCCAACTGGAAACCCCTCAATCGTCTTCCCTCCCCCATCGAACTGGTGCGGCAGTTCACCCCGAACTGGTTCACCGTCAATATGGGCACGGGCATCACCTTTTTGCTGCTGGCGCAGTTTCCAGCGCAGATCTCCGGTCTGCATTCTCTCGCCTACGGCCTGTTCGTTGCGGATGCGCTGATGTTTGCCCTGTTTAGCGCGCTGTTCGCCGCACGTTGGCTATTTTTTACCAAGGATGCGCTGCCGCTGCTGCGTCTCCCGGTGCAGTCCATGTTTCTCGGCGCCATTCCGATGGCGCTGATTCCACTGGTCAACGGACTGGTGCTGTTTTACCCCGGCGATCCGCTGGTGGCGCAATGGGCCTTGCATCTGTGGTGGATCGACGCCGCGCTGTCGCTGCTCACCGGCTGGCTGGTGCCCTGGTATCAGTTCACCGCGCAGGACCATGCTCTGGAGCGCATGACCGGCGTATGGCTGCTGCCGGTGGTGCCCGCCGAGGTGGCCGCCTCCAGCGCAGGCTATCTGGCGCAGCACCTGCCTGCGGCGCAGGCGCAGTCCCTGGTCGTGACGGGGTATGCGCTGTGGGGCATGTCGGCGCCCCTCGCTTTGGGCATTCTGACCGTGCTCTATCTGCGCCTGGCGCTGCACAAGCTGCCGCCCAAGGAACTAGGCGTGTCCACTTGGCTGAGCCTGGGGCCCATCGGCACCGGTGCGTTTGCCTTGCTGACACTGGGCGCCGCTGCGCCGCAAGCCTTTGCAGGCACGATGATGGCGCCAGTCGCCGCGCTGGCTGGCCCGCTCGGGGTCATCGGCGCGCTGGTGTTGTGGGGCCTCGGACTGTGGTGGCTGGTGACCGCAGTGGCGCTGACTGCCATTCAGATGCGGCGCGGTCTGCCGTTCAACCTCGGCTGGTGGGGTTTCACCTTTCCGCTCGGCGTCTATACCGCCGCCAGCCTGACGCTGGGCGCACGCACCGGCATGCCGTTTTTCACCGCCTTCGCCGCCGCGCTCATCGTCGCGTTGGTTGGCGCCTGGGCGGTGGTGGCCGCCCGCAGCGCACACGGCCTGTGGCACGGCCATCTGGTGCATGCGCCTTGCCTGAGCTGCAAGTCGGTGTTGCCTGCAAAAACAGCGTAAAGCCTGCTCAATCCAGCAGGTCGAAAGCCATCTGTTCCACTTGGAGAAATTCGCGGGTGAAGCCTGCCACCGCACGGTAGAACCGTGCGGCGTGATCGCCCTCGATGGCGTCGCACATCTGGGCGCCCCAGGGCTGGATGTGACGCTGGAACAGATCACGCTGGCGCGTCAGGTTGCACACCGCAGGGTCGTCCCCGGCAATGAGAAAGCGCATGGTTTCGGCGAGGATGGCGAAGTGGTCTTCGCTCTCCCCTAGTTCAATGCGGCGCGCCAGACCGATGTCCTGCAAATCCGCGCGGAGCCGGGCCACCGGTTTTTCATGCAGCGCGCCGGCCAGATAAAACGAGCCATAGACATACACCGCAGGCCGCCCCGTGCCGCCGAACAGGCTTTCGAATTCATCCAGAACCTCCTCGGGCGTCACTGCGGCGGCGGTGCTCAGCAAGTGGCTCCAGGCCAACTGCAGTGCGCTCCCGGCAGCATTTTCGGCCGCTAGGAGCCTGTCGGGCTTTGGAATCGTCGGCTGCAAATGGGCCGCAGCGGTCCATTTTTCACCGGCTTTTTGACCCATAGCAGGGCTATGGGCCTGCAAATCCGGCAAAAACTGTCCTCGCTGAGGCCCATTTTCGCTTTCGACGACCAAAGCCCGACAGGCTCCTAGTTTGCCCGCCAGATGCGACAACACTTGCTGCGATGGTGGCGCAATGAACAGCAGCGCAAGCAATCCCCAGAGATCGGCGCGGGCGGCGTCTTCATCGCTGCCGGGCGCGGCCAGCTCCACATCAGGGGGTTGCATCGGCAGAGGTTGCAGCATGGTGGTCAGGGCAGATCGTGAATGGTGGAGTCGGCGCGGGTATGCATGTCGATCACCCGGCAATCGCTGCACATTTTCAGCCGATTGGCTGCGTCGCCAGCGAAGGCCGGATGACCAGAGAGCTTGGCCACCATTTGCTCGATGGCCTGCACCGTCCCAAAGGGTTTGCCGCAGCGCACGCAGCGCCAGGGCTGGGCTTCGTTGAGCACCTGTGGCGCGCTGCGCTGAGGCCCCCAAAGCAAACGCGGCTCCAGACGGATGGCGTCTTCCGGGCAGGTCTTGACGCACAAGCCGCACTGCACGCAGTTCTTTTCGATGAAACGCAGTTGCGGCGTCTGCGGGTTGTCGGCCAAGGCCCCGGCAGGACAGGCGCCGACACAACTCAGGCACAGGGTGCAGCGGCTGGTGTCCACCCGAATGGCGCCAAGGGGAGAGCCCGCGCCATGCGGCAGGGGGATCGCGGACGCCCCGGACGTGACCTCCTGCGCGGGCGCATGGCGCAGGAGATGATCGAGCGCGAGGTCGAGCGTGGCGCGCTTCTGCGGCAGGGCGGCGAACTGCGCCTGGATGCTGGGAACCGCACCTGTTGGCCGCGGCAGCGCCAGCAAGGCATCGAGTTCTCGCGCATCGGCAGTCTGCAGCAGACGTAGCCGTGTGCCGCGATAGCCCATGCCGTGCAGCAGGGTTTCGGTGAGCTGCATCTGGCCTTGGAGGGCATGGAGGTAGGCCGGGGCCTCGGTGTTGTCGGACAAGACCAGAATCTCCGCCGCGCCCCAGGCAAATGCGGACAGCCAAAGCTCCATGCCCACCGAGGCGATATGCCACAGCGGCACCGCAATGACATGGGCTGGCAGGCCGCGAACGCGGGGATCTGCCGCCGCGAGCCGGCCAAGCTGCCCGATGAGTTCCGCACCCGCCTCTTGGCTGTGAAACAGCAGCGTCGGCCGCTTCAGCCCGGCGCGCTGCGCGGTGAGCAGCAGGGTGCGCAGCCGTGCGCCGATTTCGGGTGCGCGTGGGTAGGCGTAGGTGAGCGCGCCGGTGGGGCACACCGTGGTGCAGGCGCCGCAGCCGACGCACAGATGCGGGTCGATCTCGATCAGCTCGGCATAGGGCTTTTTTTGCGCGGCGGTGGGTAGGATGGAATCGGCCTCGGCGATGGGGGGTGTCTGGT
>JAQTVS010000341.1 GCA_028706735.1 Thiomonas sp. | reverse complement strand
CGGCCAGCTTGAAGATCCGGCGGCCTATGTGCGCCGTGTCAACGCGCTCCTGGCGGGCTGAGAGGGTGTGAACAAATCCGCCATGTCCGCTCATCGCACCCAAATCGCCCCAATCGGCGTTGCGCTTGGTGTCGTAAAAAGTGCGCGCCGTGCCGACGGGCACGGCTGTGCTTTGCGCCTGGATTGGAACCCTTTGGGCGCGCTGCTCGGCCACGCCGGATTCATTCACACCCTCTGAGAAAACCTGATGGCTTGATCGCGCGCCGACGCGCGGCCAGCGTTGCAGGTTTCAGTTCACCCAGCTCACCACGCTGAGCATGGCCAGCAGCAGCATCCACAACAACACGGAACGCCACACCAGCCCCACCACATTGCGCAGGTGCGCGGGCTGGGGAATGGCGCCGGGCATGGTTGTGGCGCTGCCGGTCAGATCGTTCTCAGCTTCCTGCGTCCAGCCCGGCTCGGTGGGGGACGCCGGTGCGGAACCCGCGGTGGCGCCAAGGCGAATGCCTACCGCGCCTGCGGCGGAGGCCAGCATGACGCCGGTGTTGTGGTCGGGCCAGAGTTGCGCATAGCCGCGCCAGACATCGATGGCATCTTCAAAATTGCCGACTATGGCATAGCCGCTGGCGGTCAGGCGCGCAGGAATCCAGTCGAGCAGGTCGAAGGCCTTTTGTGCAAAGCTGCGCAAGGCGGGGCTGGCTTCGCTGTCGGCATGGTTCCATTTGCCGGCGACGTAGTCGCTCAGGCGATAGAGCACGGCGCCCGCCGGGCCAATGGGAAGGATGAACCAGAAAAAAACGCCCAGCACATAGCGCTGCACCGACACCAGGGCATGCTCGATGGTCTGCTGGGTGATGTCGCTCGTGCTCATGTCCACCGTGTCGAGCGCCTTCCATTGCCTGAGCAGGCTGCGCGCGGTGGCGGCGTCGTTGTGGTTGAGCGCATCCTGGATGTCCGTGAAGTAGTGGCTGAACTGGCGAAATCCGAGGGTGAAATACAGCACCGCGATATTCCACGCCAGCGCCAGAAGCAGGCTGTAATGCAAGGCGGCGAGGTAGATCCCCAGGGTGACGAGTGTGGGCAGGAGCACGGCGATGAACCAGGCCGCAACGCCATGGCGTGACTGGCCGGCATCGAAATTGCGCGAGGCCATGTCGGCCAGATTCTGTCGCAGGCGGTAGACGGCGCTGCCGCGACCCAGGGGTTTGAGCTGCTCGATCAGCAGGGCGATCAGGACGGAAAGAAAGGCCATGCGTCTATCCTACGCAATCAGCAGCCGGTACAGATTGCGCAGCATCGCTGCGGTGGCTCCCCAGATGACATAGCGCCGCTCGCCCTCGACATACGGCATTGCCAGAAAACGGCGGCGCAACGCGGCGGACTGCAGGGCGCTTTCACCCTTGGGTGTCCATTCCCGGTGCTCGTGATGGCGCGGGTCCATGAGGAAGGCCAGCGGCACCTCGAAGACCTCGCTCACTTCACCCGGATGCGCCCGCATGCCCTTGGTGTGTTCCAGCAGCGCGACGATCGGAGTCACTGCGTAGCGCGACGCGGTGCAATACACGGGCAGGGCGCCGAGAACTTCGGTTCCTGCCGGGTGCAGGCCGATTTCTTCATGCGTTTCGCGCAGCGCTGTGGCTGCAGGGTGGGTGTCCTGGCGATCGCAGCGGCCTCCGGGAAAGCTGATCTGCCCGGCGTGTTCGTGCAAGGCAAGAGTGCGCCGGGTGAGCAACACCTGCAAGCCTTGCGGGCGAGGCGCCAGCGCAATCAGCACGGCCGCGCCGCGCAATGGCAGGCTGTTCAGGTGCAGCGAATCTTCAAACAGCTCGGGCTGCCACGAAGGTGGGTGCGCAAAGCGTTGCCGCAGCCGCTCCGGGGTGAGATCGGCGCACGGGACGGCGGGCAGGGTGTCGTCGCGCCCGAGGAGTCGCGCGTCCTCGGGGTTGATGCTCTTGATGCGGGATTCAGACAAGATGTGCGGAGAGGGAAACAAAAAAGCCGACATGCGGCGCAGGTCGGCTTTTTTAGCATGCCACGCGGGATCGTGGCGCTGCCTGAAAAGATCAGCAAAAAGATCAGGCTTCTGCAGCCGCGGTTTGTCGCGTTGCGGCAGACCGGAGCACCAGCTTTTCCTTGATCCGTGCCGACTTGCCTGAACGGTTGCGCAGGTAGTACAGCTTGGCGCGGCGCACATCGCCGCGGCGTTTGACTTCGATCGAGGCGATTTGCGGGGAATAGAGCTGGAAGGTCCGCTCAACGCCCTCGCCCGCGGAAATCTTGCGCACGATGAAGCTGGAGTTCAGGCCGCGGTTGCGCTTGGCAATCACCACGCCTTCATAGGCCTGGTTCCGTTTGCGGGTGCCTTCAACCACTTTGACCGACACGATCACGGTGTCGCCTGGGTTGAATGGGGGGAAGTTCTTGCCAGCACTGACGCGGGCGATTTCTTCCTGTTCGAGGGTCGCAATCAAATTCATGTTGGGGCTCCAATGATCTTGCCGTCCGGATTGTGGAAGGTGTGTTGGTCGTCGGTGAGCCGCGCGTTCAGAGGCGCGTGGCGCGCAGCAGGTCGCAGGCGACGAAGACAGCAGAGGATCAAACCTGAAGAGTATAGCCCAAGCCTGACAGGAACTGGAGATCGCGTTTGCTCAATGCGCGTGTTTTGACCATCTGCGCGAGCAGGTCCGGGCGGCGCTGCAGCGTCAGGCGCAGGGATTGCTCGCGCCGCCATTGCGCAATGCGCGCATGGTCGCCGCTGAGCAGCACATCGGGCACGACTTCGCCTTCGAGCACTTCTGGGCGGGTGTAGTGCGGACAGTCGAGCAGGCCGCTGGAGAAACTGTCCTGCTGCGCGGACTGCGCGCAGCCCAGCACGCCGGGGAGCAGGCGGCTGACCGCGTCGAGCAGCGCAAGCGCCGGGATCTCCCCGCCAGACAGCACAAAATCGCCCAGGCTGATCTCGGCATCCACACGCCGGTCGATCAGGCGTTGGTCGACGCCTTCATAACGGGCGCAAATCAGGGTGGCGCCGCTGGATTGCGCCAACTCTTCCACCAGCTTCTGGTTGGTGCGCCGCCCAGTGGGGGAGAACAGCCAGACCGGCGCAACGGGCAGGGCCGCCTGCTGCCTTGCTGCGGCGATGGCGTCGAGCGTGCGTTCCAGGGGTTCGGCCAGCATCACCATGCCCGGCCCGCCGCCGTATGGGCGGTCGTCGATGGTGCGGTGGGCGTCGGTGGTGAAGTCGCGCGGATTCCAGCACTGCAACTGCATCTGCCCGGAATCAAACGCGCGACGCGAGACGCCGTGGTGCTTCAGCGGCTCGAAGTAGGCGGGAAACAGGCTGATGACGTCGAAACGCGGCATGGCGTC